>JBHAFM010000056.1:0-16448 GCA_041856175.1 Sediminibacterium sp. | reverse complement strand
TTTGGTGCGAGCATTCGTGTAACATTCTAAACTTCAATAACCAAATAAAATGAATATGAAAAAGTTGATAATATGCTGTTCAGCCATTTTACTGCTGGTGTCATGCAGCAAGCTGAACGACGATTTTAGCGGGTTATTGAATAACCCCAACCAGCCTACACCTAATTCTGCCGACGTGGATCTTTACCTGAATTCAATTGAATTGAGTTTTTCAAATTTCTATTCGGGCTTATCTGATTTAGGAAATCAATTGACCCGGATGGAAATCATGTTCGGTCCTACTTATAATGCTGCCTATCAGCCACAAACCACAGATGGAACCTGGTCTACTGCCTATGCTTCCCTCTTTAAAAATGTGAATGCAATGATTCCCGTTGCATATTCCCAGAAAAAAACGATCCATGTTGGTATCGGTAAAGTATTGAAAGCATATACCATGATGACTTTGGTTGACTATTTTGGCGATGTTCCTTATAGCCAGGCAAACCAGGGTACTGCAAATACGAATCCAGGCCTTGACAAAGGGAAAATGGTGTATGATAGTGCCATTGCCCTTTTGAACAGCGCCATTACTGATTTAAGCAGTTCCGGGCCCATACCGGCCAATGATATTTTCTATGCTGGTAGCCGCACCAACTGGAGGACTTTGGCAAAGACCCTGAAATTAAAAGCCTATATGAACTATCGGTTGGCAGATGCTGCTACGGCTACAACGAATATCACTGCATTAATAAGCGAGAATGATCTGATCAATAGCAGTTCACAGGATTTTCAGTTTCAATATGGCTCTAAATCATTGGCTCCTGATAGCCGCCATCCCAAATATGCAAGTAATTATACGCCCACAGGCTCCAGTGATTATTTGGGCAATTATTTTATGTGGACAATGATCATTGAAAAAGGTTTTGTAGACCCAAGGGCACGTTACTATTTTTACCGCCAGACTACAGATATCACGGCAAGCATTACAGATCCGGTTACATTGCAATTTACTGTTCCCTGCCGCTTCCAGGCTTATCCGGCTAATTACCCTACCGGTACTGTCTTTTGTAAAGTAACAGATGGTTACTTCGGCCGGGACCATGGCGATAATTCTGGTACGCCCCCAGATAACCAATTTCGGACAACCTGGGGTGTTTATCCAGCAGGAGGCCAGTTTGATGCCAACCAGAATACCGCTGTTAAACCAGGTATTGGTGGATTAGGGCAGGGTATTTTGCCTGTCTGGATAGCTGCTTTCACAGATTTCCTGAAAGCAGAGGCCGTTTTAACTTTAGGCGTCTCCGGTGATGCAAAAGGATTAGCCCTGTCCGGTGTCAACAAATCCATTACAAAAGTTATCGGCTTCCCTGCACTGGTAGGTGTAACACCTCCGGCTAACCTGGTACCGAGCCAGTCGAGCATTAATAATTATGCCGCATATGTTGGAAATGCATATGATGGAGCCGCTGCTAATACAGATAAATTAGCGGTTGTGGCTAAAGAGTTTTATATCAGTTCTTGGGGTAACGGAATAGAATCCTATAACCTGTACAGAAGAACAGGATCTCAGGCAATTAAAATGCAACCTGCTCTTCAGGCTAACCCAGGTCCATTTATCCGTTCATTTTTCTATCCATCTGTATATGTGAACTTTAATAATACAGCCGTGCAGAAATCTGACCTTACAACCCAGGTATTCTGGGATACAAATCCTAAAACTGGCTGGGTTTATTAATTATTAAAAAACAAGAACATGAAAAAACTAATCATACCATTCCTTAGTTTATCAGTCGTACTGCTTATGTACGCCTGTACAAAGAATAATGACCCCTCCATTAACCTGATCAATGGAGTAGCAAAAGGTGGCTTCCTGCAGTGGAACCAGAAAGTACCCGGTACACCGCTTAAATTCGATCCAAATAACCTGGCCACTTCAACGGTTTCTATCAAGGTGAAAAGATATCCCGGTGGTTCAGCCATGACAGGAGTCAATGTTTATGTGGGCTCCAGTTCCAGTAAGTCAACCTGGAAGCTGATCAAAAATGTTCCAATGACCGACAGTGGTGCACTGAGCGTTACAGGTGCAGATGTAGCAAAAGCGATGGGTGTTAACATCAGTACTTTTGCTATTGGCCAGCAGTTTACCTTTTACAATGAAATGGTTGCATCCAATGGAGTATTGTATTCCATGGATAATACCAATTCAGCAGATTTTGAAAGCCAGGCGCCTTATAACGCCAGTCTGCGTTGGAATGCTGTTATATTCTGTAACTATGATCCGACAGTCTTTAATAATGCTACTTATACGGTGGTAAGGGATGACTGGGCGGATTATCCAACCCCTAACCAATCACCGGTTACCAGTACTTCCTCAACAACTGCCAATGTAGATGGAACATATAATATTAGCCTGCTGTGTTATCCGAATATGGACCCGGTAAATGGCGGCGCTAACAGGCGTGCGGTTACACTGGTGGTCAGCCCTGCTGATAATTCAGTTACAGTAGCCAAACAGATCTATGGAGATTACCCTCCTGTTACCGGCGCATCTCATGCCGGTACAGGCAGTGTTAACTCCTGCAAGGGCACTATTACTTTGAACCTGACCCATTATTATGGCGTTAATTCTTACCCAGGGCAGGTAGTAATTTTGCAGAAAAAATAGACAACGGTCAATAAAAAAGGGGGCTGATTTTTTAATCAGCCCCCTTTTTTATTGCTATGCGCTTCAGAATTTTATTTCCTCCTCCCGCTCATCAAAGAACCTGAATTCGATGAGCTGATAATTGGTATTGGCCTGGGCCTTCAGCTTCATGTTGAATTTCCTTTTCCATTTTTTGATAATGGATGTAAAGATGCCTTTGGTCAGGTGAGAATAGACGATCGGGTGTACCACAATGGTAAGGTTATTGTGCGCGTGGGTAACAAGGTAATGCAGACGTTTTTCAATTTCATCTTCCAGCAATAAAGTAGAAGTGATTTTGCCGGTGCCATTGCAAACCGGGCAGGCTTCTGCGGTATTAATATTTACTTCGGGGCGCATCCGCTGCCTTGTGATCTGCAATAAGCCAAACTTGGAAACCGGAAGAACGGCATGTTTTGCGCGGTCAGTTTTCATGAAAGACTCCATTGCTTCCTGCACTTTGCGCTTATTGTCGGGCAGCTTCATATCAATGAAGTCCACCACGATAATACCGCCGATATCCCTGAGACGTAACTGGCGTGCAATTTCTTCAGCTGCTTCCAGGTTGGTTCCAAGGGCATTGTCCTCCTGGTTATTGCTCACACTTTTGTAACCGCTGTTCACGTCTATGACGTGTAATGCTTCTGTATGCTCAATGATCAGGTAAGCGCCGCTGGGCAGGTTCACTGTTTTCCCAAAAGATGATTTAACCTGCTTGGTAACCCCAAACTGGTCAAATATGGGCAGGCCATTGTTGTAATAAGATACAATATCTGTTTTATCAGGTGCAATGCGCTGAATATAGCTTTGTGTAACGGCAAAGAGGTTTTTGTCATTCACCACAATTTTATTGAAATCTGCACTCAGCAGGTCGCGCAGAATACTGGTGGTCTTATTTTCCTCACTCATAATCCTTATAGGTGCAGTAGCCCCCTTCAGGTTTTTCTGTATGGTTTTCCAGGTATGAATTAAAGCGATCAGGTCCTGGTGCAGTTCTGCCGTACTCTTTCCTTCGGCAGCCGTCCTTACAATCACACCAAAATTTTTTGGGCGGATGGCTTCTACAATCTTGTGCAATCTTTTTCTTTCCTCGGCAGAATGGATCTTTTTAGAAACGGCAACGATCTCATTAAAAGGAGTTACGACTACAAAGCGCCCGGGTAAAGATATTTCACAACTTAACCTCGGACCCTTCGCCGCAATGGGTTCTTTCAATATCTGAACAAGTACATTGGGTTTACCATTCAGCACCTCATTGATCTTCCCGGTTTTTACGATCTCAGCTTCCGATTGAAATTTGGCAAAATCAAAACCATGCTCATCCTTATCATGCATGGCCATCTGCGTGAATTTGATGATGGAGCGGGCATAGGGGCTCAGGTCGGTATAATGCAGAAAGGCGTCTTTTTCAAAACCCACATCTACAAAGGCTGCGTTTAGTCCCGGGATCAGTTTTTTAACCTTACCCAGGTACAGATCGCCCACAGCGAAATTGGCATCTGCTTTTTCATTATGCAGTTCTACCAGTTTCTTATCTTCCAGCAATGCGATCTCCACACCTGCGGGGGCCGCATTAATAATTAGTTCTTTGTTCACAAATCAGCAACTTTTAAATACAAAATCACATACCGTTATAATATACGGCAAACAGGGCACACTTGCATCTGTAAGATCGGCCACCAGATCAGGAAGGAGAAGGTAAAAGTTGCAGCGAAGAAAGGAAAAGTGGCTTAATTCAGATAAGTGTTAAACGCGATCCAGTTCCGCTTGTCGCGGGGCGGGATCGCGTTTGTATCATGATCAAAAAGAATGAACAGGATTACTTATTCTTCTTTTTATGACGGTTCTTTCTTAGACGTTTTTTACGTTTGTGAGTCGCAATTTTATGACGCTTTCTCTTCTTACCACAAGGCATACTCAAAGTAATTTTATATAGTTAAACAATAAATTTATTTCTTCAGTTCCGTAATTCTTTTATCAAGTGCGGCTTTTGCTTCCGGCACTTTCACCAGGTGCCTGGCTGTTTCATACCACTTTACCGCATTGGCTTTGTCGCCTTTCAGGTCATAACATTCTGCCAGGTTGAAAATGGCTTCTATATGGTCTGGCTGCTGCTGTACGATAATATTGAACCTTTCAATGGCTTTATCATACTGTCCGCTTTTCTTCCCGCCCAAACCCAGTATCATTTGCCCATACAAGTTCTCAGGATGTTTTTCAACGATCTCACGCACAGGCAAAATACCCTGCATGGGATTATCTGAGATATTGCCAAACATATAACAGGCGCCCAGTCCAATCCTGCTCGAATCGTTTGCAGGATTAATGGAAATGGCTTTATCTAAAAGAACTTTGGCGTTTGATGCCAGCCAGTTTTGCATGGCCGGATCACCCTCTGTTACCAGGTTGTCTAAAAACAGATGGGCGGCAAAGGTGAGGTTTTTTTCAGAATTTTCCAATTTAGCTGCTTCCGCAGTATAAAAAGCAAAGGGCTCAAAGACATGCGCAGAGTCGGCCCAGAACCTTGCCAACTGGTGATAAACATGGATCTGTTGTTCTTTAACATCACCCCTGACAACGGCATTTTCGAGTTTACCCAGGCGGATTACCTGTTCCGGGCTGATCCTTTCTTTGGCTTTGGCCAATAGGTCTTCAAACTTAATTGATTGATTTACAGGTGTTCTTCCTGTTGAAACAGCGCTATCTGCTTTGTGAGGAGGGATTGTTTTACCAAAGGCGAATAATAGAATAAATGCTACTAATCCACCGCCAACCAATAACCATTGCTGTTTTTGCACTTATTAAAAAATTTCTGCAAAGTTACTCCGCCTTTCGTTTGCTTTTCACTTCGCTGACAAATTCTTTGGCTGGCTTGAAAGCAGGAACATAATGTTCCGGAATTTCAACGGCTATGTTCTTTTTGATGTTCCGGCCAATCTTGGCAGCCCGTTTCTTGGTTATGAAGCTCCCAAAGCCACGGATATAAATGTTATGGCCATTGGAAAGACTTTCCTTTACTTCCTTGAACATGGTTTCCAGTGTAACCAGTACGTCCACCTTCGGAATACCGGTTTTATCTGAAATCTGGTTGATGAGATCTGACTTTCTCATTGGTTGGGGGTTTAAATGGTACAAATTAAAATAAGACAAAAAAAACGGTATTTGCAAGAAAGATGGCTTAAATATTATAGACGTTATTGATTGATAGATAAATGGTTCAATCCTTCAAAACAAAAAAAGGATTTCTGCGTGCAGAAAGCTTCTTTTGTTGAATATTTGCCGGGGAAGATGAACCGGCAATTTTCAGACATATTAATGCAGTGGCATCATAATGACAATAACCGCCAAATGCCCTGGAAAGGGGAAACGGATCCGTATAAAATATGGCTGAGTGAAGTTATACTGCAGCAAACAAGGGTGGAACAGGGATGGCAGTATTACCAGCATTTTGTTAAAAACTACCCCACGGTCCAACACCTGGCTGCTGCCAGGGACCAGGAAGTTTTCAAGTTATGGGAGGGGCTGGGCTATTACAACCGTTGCAGGAACCTCCTTTTTACTGCCCGCCAGCTGGTAAAAGAGCGCGGGGGAAAATTCCCGGAGCAGTATGAAGGACTATTGGCCCTGAAAGGAGTAGGCCCTTATACCGCAGCAGCTATTGCTTCTTTTGCGTATAACCTGCCGCATGCAGTAGTGGATGGGAATGTATTTCGTGTATTGTCGCGTTTCTTTGGCATCGATACAGCGATTGATTCAACAGCAGGCAGACACCGGTTTACGCAACTGGCAGGGCAGGTACTGGATCAACAAAAGCCTGGCCTGTTCAACCAGGCTATCATGGATTTTGGGGCTACAGTATGTAAGCCATTATTGCCTTTGTGCGCAGGTTGCCCTTTGCAAAAGAACTGTGCAGCTTATCAAACAGGTAAAGTAAATGCATTACCAGTCAAAGAAAAAACACTGCAGCGCAAACACCGGTGGTTTTATTATTTTTTATTTGAGTACAGAGGCAAGTACCTTGTGCATCAGCGCATGGCAAAAGATATATGGCAGCATTTATTTGAATTCTACCTGCTGGAAACAGAAGCAGCGCAAACATGGGATAACACCAAAGTAAAGCGCTGGCTTGCAGCGCAACTGGGAATACGTAATGGGGAAATAACAACCATTTCACCTGTGTCTGTCCAGCAATTAACACACCAGCAGATCAGGGGACAGTTCATTACAGTTAAATTATCTGCTCTGCCAAGCTTCTTACAGCAATATCAATGGCAATCAAAACTACGCCTGACCGAGCTCCCGTTCCCGAGATTTATTACGCAATACCTCAGCAGCCGGCAATAAGCATCCCTATTTTATTTTTCAATGCCTCTTTTTTTGTTTCTCAAAAAAAGTTATTTTTAAGAGTGATATAACCTGCGACGAACTTAAAATCAATCGTATGAGAGGTGTTAACAGAGTCATGTTGATCGGTAACCTGGGAAAAGATCCGGATGTGCAGTACCTGGAAGGCAATATTGCAGTAGCCAAATTCCCATTGGCTACAACAGAAACCTACAAAGACAGATCGGGTAAGCTGATCTCGCAAACAGAGTGGCACACAGTGGTATTATGGCGGGGACTGGCCGAACTGGCACAGAAATACCTTCATAAGGGGAGTTTGATCTATGTAGAGGGGCGCTTACGTACGCGCAGTTGGGAGGATAAGGAGGGGAATAAAAAATTCGCTACCGAGGTAGTAGGCGATAACCTGATTATGCTGGATAAACGCAGCGATGGACATGGTGGCCATGGAGAAACGATCGAAGGCTACAATCCAGAGGATATCCCGCCACCCGCAGGCGACCCCGGCGAAACACTACCTTTCTGATGCGATGTAAACCAGAAACAATATTTTTGTGCATGCAGCATCTCAGGCTATCCTGTGATGTTGATGCTTAAACTAAATCACCAGCCTTGGATTTTCACCCGGTTTTGAATGTATCACTGAATCAGGTTCTGTTGTCTGCCATACAAGCGCAAGGTACCACTGTATTGGTAATGGTGCTGTTCGTGCTGCTATTCCTTTCATTTATACTATCAGGTTCGGAAGTTGCCTTTTTCTCACTCACGTATAAAGACATCAACCTCCTTAAATCAAAACAACAGCCCCCTTATCAAAGGATTGTTGACCTGCTGGAACAGCCCAAAACACTATTGGCATCTTTGCTGATTGCCAACAGCTTTATCAATATCGCCATCATCATTATTTCTAATTTGCTGATAGATGATATGTTCAATTTTGAGAAGTTTGATGCAATATGGGTTGAATTTGTGATCAAAGTGATTGCTGTTTCCTTCCTGCTTGTATTGTTTGGCGAAGTGATGCCCAAAGTGCTGGCTACGCAGAACAATATCCGCTTCGCCAAGGATTTTGGCGGTATTGTGCAAGGCGTTGCTTATGCCTGTGCGGGATTAAGCAAGGGATTGGTGAAGTATTCCGATATCATTGAAAGAAAACTGGCAAAACGCTCCAACGGCGCATACAGCCTTGAAGAATTAGACCATGCCATTGACCTCACGACAGACAGTACTGCTTCAGAAAATGAAAAAAACATCCTGAAAGGAATTGTAAAGTTTGGCAATATAACGGTGAAGCAGGTGATGAAGACCAGGATGGATGTGCATGGGGTTGATCATAGTGCTTCGTTTGGCGAACTGATCGTAACAGTCCGCGACCTTCATTACAGCCGTTTACCGGTATACAAAGAAGACCTCGATAATATGGTTGGCATGATCCATACCAAGGACCTCATTGCCCACCTGCATGAGTCTGACCAGTTCAACTGGCATGGCCTTATCCGACAACCCTATTTTGTACATGAACAAAAACTGATCGAAGACCTGTTGAAGGAATTCCAGTCCAAACGAATACACTTTGCCATTGTGGTAGACGAATTTGGCGGCACCAGTGGTATTGTAACGCTGGAAGACATATTGGAAGAGATCATTGGAGAGATCAAAGATGAGTTTGATGAAGAGGACAGCGGATATAAAAAATTAGATGACAATAACTATATTTTCGAGGGCAGAACCATGATCAATGATGTTTGCAAGATCATGGAACTGCAGGCAGATACCTTTGACCGGATAAAAGGCGAAAGCGATTCGCTTGCAGGACTCGTACTCGAACTCGCCGGTGATATCCCGCAACCTTTACAAGTGATCAGCAGCGGGGATTTTGAATTTACCGTATTGGAAGTGGAGAAGAACAGGCTGCAAAAGATCAAAGTATCTATTAAACCGCAAATGGGTCAGGAGTGATGAGGAAAGATGTAAGATGTAAGATGTTAGGTGTCATTGCCTTTTTCGTACTTGTCTCCTGTAACAGCACATTCACACCAAAACCTAAAGGGTACTTCAACATTGATTTTCCGGAGAAAGCATACCAGGTGTTTGACAAGCCCGGATATCCTTATTCCTTTGAATACCCGGTGTATGCAAAAGTGGTGAAGGACAGCACGTTTATGGGCAGGGCCGCAGAAAATGATCCCTGGTGGATCAATATTGATTTTCCTCAGTTCGGGGGCAGGATCTATGTGAGCTATAAAGCGATCGGAAAGAACCTTCTCGATACCCTCATTAAGCATGCCTATGTGCTGACGGAGAAACACGCATCCAAAGCCTATTCTATTGAAGATTCTGCCATGGTCACCCCCTATCATATCCATGGTGTTTTCTTTACGGTAGGTGGCGATGTGGCCACAGCAAATCAATTCTTCCTTACCGATTCCACCAAACACTTTCTCCGTGGCGCGCTTTACTTCAATGCTGCCCCGAATGCAGATTCATTGGGCATTGTGAACAGGTTTCTGCTGGAAGATATGAAACACCTGATTAATACATTTAAGTGGAAGGAATGACAGCCCCGGCAATTACTTTCAGTTTATCTTTGCTTTATGATAGCGATCGATAATAAACTCATCAGCGATGAAGTGATACAGGAGCAGTTTGTGTGCGATCTTTCCAAATGTAAGGGCGGCTGTTGTGAAGATGGTGATGCCGGCGCTCCATTGGAAAAATGGGAAATGGACAAACTGAAGGAATATTATGAGGTGATCAAACCTTATATGACCGAAGCAGGCATCAGGGAAACAGAGCGGCAGGGGAAATATGTTTACGACAAAGAATTCGGATGGGTTACACCCACTGTCAATGGCGCTATTTGCGCCTATGGTTACCGCGATAAACAAGGTGTTATCAAATGCGGGATAGAACAGGCTTATAATGAGGGAAAGCTTGATTGGAAAAAACCACTTAGCTGTCACCTGTTCCCGATAAAGATCCAGAAAAGCAGGCGTGATCCGGATGTGGAATATGTGAATTATGAACCAAGGCAGGACCTGTGCCAGGCGGCCTGCAGTTTGGGAAAGAAATTAAAAGTGCCGGTATATGTTTTTCTCAAGGACTCATTGATCAGAAAGTATGGAGAAGAATTTTATGAAGCACTGGCAGCAATGGCAGCGCACATGAAGCAACAGGATAAATAAAACACAACCATGACCGATACGGCAGCGTCTTTTATAGCAAAGAGTACCATTAAGGCGGCAGACCTGGATCACAGGCGTAAGATCAACTTCAATATCAGCAGATATAATGCTGTTGTGCCCCAGGGCAAGAAGCAGTTCGATAACATGATGCTGGCGCGTGAAAGAGCCAAGAATGCCAAGTGGGAGGCGATAGAGCATCTCGACAGGTACTTAACGGAATTTGAAAGAAAGATCACTGCCCGCGGCGCTAAAGTGATCTGGGCAGAAGATGCCCACCAGGCATTAGAAGCTGTAGGAGCCATTTGCCGGGAACGCAATTGCAAAACACTGGTGAAGAGCAAGAGTATGGTAACAGAAGAAATTCACCTGAATCCTTACTTAGAAAAAATGGGTATTGAAAGTGTTGAGACCGATCTGGGTGAATACATCCAGCAATTAGATGGCGAAGCACCTTATCATATTGTAACCCCTGCCATGCATAAAAGCAAAGAAGATGTTGCAAAGCTGTTTACAGACAAACTGGGCAGTGCACCAGGCTTGAGCCCCGAAGAACTCACCCTTGTTGCGAGAACTAAGCTCCGCGAAAAATATGTGGAGGCAGAAGTGGGTGTCACCGGCGCTAATTTTATTGTTGCAGATGTTGGCGGTATTGCTGTTACAGAAAATGAGGGGAATGCAAGGCTTAGCTGCGCCTGGCCAAAAACACATATTGTTATCGCAGGTATTGAAAAAGTAATTCCGTCATTGCATGATCTTTCTTTATTCTGGCCTTTACTGGCAACTTATGGCACGGGTCAGCAGGTAACAGTATACAATACGGTTATTACCGGCCCTAAGCAAGCTAATGAAACAGATGGCCACGAAGAAATGTTTGTGATCTTATTAGACAATGGCCGCACCAATCTGTTGGCAAATCCTGCCGTACGTGAAGCATTGTATTGCATCCGCTGCGGTGCTTGTTTAAATGCCTGTCCCGTTTATAAAAACATTGGCGGCCATGCTTACGAAACTACTTACAGCGGCCCTATCGGTAAAGTGATCACGCCGCATTTGCGTGGAATGGATGATTATAAGCACCTGAGTTATGCCTCTTCCCTGTGCGGTAACTGTACAGAAGTTTGTCCCGTCAGGATCAACCTGCATGAACTGCTGTTAGAAAACCGTCACGAAGCGGTCGTCAGCGGTTCCAGTACCCTTGCAGAGCGTATTGCCTGGAAAATATGGAAAACAGCCAGCCTTAACAGGGCCATGATGAATATGGGTAATGGCAACATGAAGAACTGGGTGGTCAATAAAGTATTCAAAGGCTGGACAGCTCACCGGAGTGAACTTGATTTCAGCCAGAAAACTTTTAATGAGCTCTGGAAGGAGCGCAGCCAGCCTTCGAAGGCTTAGTGCCGGAAATGCCGCATGCCCGTCATTACCATGGCTAGCTTGTGCTCAACACAATAAGCAATACTGTCTTTGTCCCTCACTGACCCGCCCGGCTGGATGAATGCTGTTATACCCGCGGCGTGCGCAATCTGAACACAATCATTGAAAGGGAAGAAAGCATCAGAAGCCAGTACAGCGCCCTGCAGATCGAAATTAAATTGTTTTGATTTTTCTATGGCGTGACGAAGTGCATCAATACGGCTGGTTTGACCGCAACCCTTTCCCACCAATTGTTTATCCCTGACTAAGGCAATGGCATTGCTCTTCAGGTGCTTGCAAACGAGATTGGCAAAAGCAAGGTTTTCTTTTTCAGCAGCAGTTGTTTCACGGCCGCCCACTTCTTCCCATTTGCTGTAATTGCCTTTGTCGGCACTTTGTGAAAGGGTACCATTGAGCAAAGATTTCGAAGGTGCGTTCAGCGTTAAACCTTCGGCCTTCAGCACTAACAGTATCCTGTTCTTTTTACTTTTCAATACTTCCAGCGCAGCTGCATCAAAAGCAGGCGCAATCAATACTTCAAAGAATATTTCATTGATGGCGTCAGCAGTAGCTTTGTCAATGGTACGGTTAGATACGAGCACACCGCCAAAAGCGCTCTCCGGATCTCCGGCCAGGGCTGCATCCCAGCTGTCTTTTACCGTAGGTCTCGCAGCAATGCCGCAAACATTGGTATGCTTGATGATGGCAAAAGTGCAATCCCCGCCCTCTGAAGAAGTATTCGAAAACTCGCTGATCAATTGCACGGAGGCATCAACGTCAACAAGATTATTATAGGATAGCTCTTTGCCATTGAGTTGGGTAAATAATGCCTCGAGGTTACCATGGAAAGTGGCCTGCTGGTGCGGGTTCTCACCATAACGCAATGATTGCTGGTGACCTGGATTGAAGTAATTGCTGATGGCTATATCATAGTGCATCACTACTTCAAAAGCTTTGGCAGCGTATGCTTTACGCTGTTCCAATGAAGTTTCTCCCTGCTGCGCGATCAATAGTTTTTCCAGTGAAGCGTAGTCATCTTTAGCGGCAATCACCACCAGGTCTTTAAAGTTCTTGGCAGCAGCGCGGATCATAGATGGCCCACCGATATCAATCTTCTCAATAATGGCTTTTTCTTCAGTGGTCGTACGTAAGGTTTCTTCAAAAGGGTAGAGGTCCACAATCACCAGGTCTATCTCAGGAATATGGTAGGCTTTCATTTCCTGCAGGTCCTGGGGCTCGTACCTCCTGCCAAGGATGCCGCCAAAAATAGCCGGATGCAAGGTTTTAACCCGCCCGCCAAGTATAGATGGATAGGTAGTAAGACTTTCAACTGCCACACAGGGAATACCCAGGTCTTCCAGGAACTTTTGCGTGCCACCGGTAGAGTAGATAGTGATACCCAATTGGTGTAACTGTTTGGCAATGGGTTCCAGGCCGTCTTTGTAGAAAACGGAAATAAGGGCAGATTGAATTTTCTTTTGCATGGTGATAGGTTCTTTAAAAAGAGGGTGCAAAGGTAATATGTCTGGCTCATTGTGCAAGGCCAATACAACGGATCAGCAGAAATAGCGCCAGCGACCCCATTCCGGCTAATAACCCCCTCACCTGTTTTTGCAGCAGCCACCAGCCAAAGCAGCCAATACAGCCATATAAAAGCAGGCATTGCAACAATGTAATCTGCATATTACCGGTAACGGAAAAAGGCACACTGTCCGTGCGTCCTATCAGGCCATTCATTTGCATAATAAGCCATGAAATACCCTTACCAATAAGGGTACCGAGCACAGGAATTTCAGCCACCCCTAACAGTAGCAGGCATCCATACAAAATAAATCCCGACAGGGGTACCACGAAAAAATTAGTGAAAAGGAAGAGATTGGGGAACTGGTGAAAATAATAGAGCAGCAAAGGAAAGGTGAGTATTTGTGCCGAGAGCGTTACTGCATTCAGTTGCCAGGCAGCGCCCAATAATTTGTTTTTAAAATACAGGCATTTGTACACAGGTTTCATAAAAATGATGATACTGAGAACGGCCGTATAGGAAAGCTGGAAACCTGCATCCCATAAATAATAAGGATTATAGAGCAGCAGGCAGAAAGCGGAGGCAGCCAGCGTATTGTATATATTGGTCCTTTTACCCATTGCTTCCCCAACCACAATGAAAGAGAACATAACGGCAGACCGAAGAATAGAGGGCACTGCTCCTGCTAAAAAACTAAAACCCCACAGTACTGCCAGTATGACCAGCGGCTTTATCCACCTGCCTGCTTTCCCGTTGCGTAAGGGCCTGAGTAGGGCAACTAATAATCCATAGATCATTCCCAGGTGCATGCCGCTGATGGCAATGACGTGGACAACGCCGGTATTACTATACGCCTGCAGCAGGTCTTTATCAAGCCCGTTCTTGTATCCGATCAATAAAGCTGCTGCGATGCCTGCTTCCTTGTCCCCGGTGATTTTCTTTTGCAGCGTTGTTACTACAAATTGCTGTGCAGTGATCAGCGCTGTTGCGAAACGGCTTTTATTGGCCGGCAACACTATCCGGTAGTCGCCCTGTTGCAGCAACACCTGGTGATAGATCCCCTGAAAAGCGCAGTACCGCTGGTAATCAAAAGCATCCTTGTCATTCCTGTTAACGATGGCCTGCAAGGGTTTATTGATAACTAATTGCGAGCCATAGTCAGGAAGAACCAAGCCACTATCTTTTCTGAAATATAACAGGACATACCCACTTGCTGAGCGCCATTTCCCGTTTGCACCCGGCACACCAGGTTGTACGAACCTTAGTTTAGCCAGCGCTTTGAAAGATTTCTTTTTCTCAATCAATGGCTCTTCTACTGAAACCAGGATCATTTTTTTTTGGTGATACTGGTTGCCGATCCAGTTGCTCCTGTGTGTAATATCGCTGTTATAAACAACTGTCATGCCGGCACAGGATACCAATAAATAAACAGCCATTCCATTGAGCCAGTTCAGCCGGTACCGATTGTACACTGTGAGCAGCCGGATACAGCCGAGTATCCCGGCTGCGAGCGGAATAATGACGCAGGGCACCATGGGCGACAGGTTGCAATAGTACTGTAACAGGATGCCTGCTATCAATGCAGGCAGTAACCGAAAGAAAGGTGCCGTCTTCCATACTGTTTTTCCATAACGCTTCATGGGACTAAACCTAATAAAAAAAGCCACATGCAGTGCTGTGGCTTCTAAAATCAGGTATTTATACTTAAGGGTTATTTGCTCAAATTCATGCTTCGTTCCTTGTACAAGGTCCTGAAGTAGGGGTCCCTTAGATCTTTGATAAAGCGAATGGCTTCACCAGTACTTTTCATTTCGGGGCCAAGCTCTTTGTTTACGCCGGGGAACTTATCGAAGCTGAATACCGGCTCCTTGATCGCATAGCCATCCAATTTTTTCTGCATGGTAAACTCGGTCAGTTTGGCGGCACCAAGCATTATTTTAGTAGCAATGTTCAGGTATGGTATCTGGTATGCCTTTGCAATAAAAGGAGTTGTTCTTGATGCCCTGGGATTAGCTTCAATGACGTACACTTTACCGTCTTTAATAGCAAACTGTATGTTGATCAGGCCCCTGATATCCAGGGCACGGGCAATTTTTTCACTGTAATACTCCATGGTTTCAACCACCAATGGGGTGAGGTTGAAGGCAGGCAGTACGGCATTGCTGTCGCCACTGTGAATACCTGCGGGTTCAATATGTTCCATAACGCCCATGATGTGAAAGTTCTCACCATCGAAAATGGCATCTACTTCAGCTTCCTGGCAGCGGTCCAGAAAATGATCGATCAGGATCTTGTTTCCGGGAAGGTGCTTCACTAAGCTGATCACTGCTTTTTCCACTTCCTCATCATTGATAACGATGCGCATTCTTTGTCCGCCCAATACATAGCTCGGACGAACCAAAACCGGGTAGCCTACTTTATTGGCCACTTCAATGGCTTCTTCTGCAGTGAAAGCGGTGCCGTATTCGGGGTAGGGAATCTTCAGCTCTTTCAGCAGGTCGCTGAAGCGACCGCGGTCTTCGGCAATGTCCATATTGTCGAAAGAAGTACCAATGATCTTAATCCCTTTTGCGTGCAGGCGTTTGGCTAATTTGAGGGCTGTTTGTCCGCCTAGCTGAACGATCACACCTTCCGGTTGCTCTAATTCAATGATCTCCCACAAATGTTCCCAGAATACAGGCTCGAAATACAGTTTATCGGCCATATCAAAGTCGGTCGACACCGTTTCCGGATTACAATTCACCATAATGGCTTCATAACCACACTCTTTGATGGCCAGTAAGCCATGTACACAACAATAGTCAAATTCAATACCCTGGCCGATCCTGTTGGGTCCGCTGCCTAAAACAATGATCTTTTTTTTCTGAGAAGGGATTGATTCGTTGGAATTAAGTATAGGATTCATTTGCACGAAAGATTGCGCAAAATTAAGGGTATAGGAGAATTTTTACGGGTATTTTTTTAAAATTAATGCCAAAACGCATGCTGTACAAGGGTTTTAGCGTTTCCTGCAACGTTCCGCCCACTCTTCTTTGAGTTTTTCCCTTTCCTCGGGTGTCATGGCATGCCATTTTTCGCGCATCTTATTTTTCCAGCCACCGCCACAATGGTCTCCGCCGCCCCATCTTCCTTTAATGCCGCCAAACAATATTTTAGAAAGGATCAGTAAGCCAATGGCCTGCCAGAAACTGACGAGTGGCACATGCAATACTTCTGCCAGGACATTGTTCCACAAAGTCATTACTACATAGCCAAGTAGGGCGCCAACAGCAAGGGCAATGATTATACAGCCAATGATCTTTTTTATCCAGAATTTTTT
>JBHAFM010000055.1:0-2520 GCA_041856175.1 Sediminibacterium sp. | reverse complement strand
CGGAAGGAGCTGGCTATAACAGCAGCTGGACCTGGACCAATACACTGTCCTATACGAATGCCTTTGGTAAACATTCTGTGAGAGGCGTCATTGGTACAGAAGCCATTAATAATTATGGAAGGAATTTATCGGGTACAAGGGGTTCTTACTTTTCCCTTAACCCTGATTACTGGGCCCTCAATACCGGTTCCCCTACCGGCCAGTCCAATGCCGGATCCCCCTATCAAAGCTCGCTGTGGTCACAGTTCGCACGCGCAGAATATGGCTATTCGGACAAATACCTGATCAATGCTACTTTAAGAAGGGATGCTTCTTCCGTGTTTGCTCCCGAAGTAAGGACCGGGTATTTCCCTTCTGTTTCTGCAGCATGGCGGATCAGCCAGGAGAACTTTTTCAGAAATGTTAGTTTTGTCAATGACTTAAAACTGCGTTATAGCTGGGGTAAATTAGGTTCTGCCACTAATGTCAGCGGTACTAACCCTTATACGCTGTACTCACAATATGCCGGTCGTTCTTATTATGATATTGCCGGAACCAGCACGAACCCAGCAGGTGGTTTTTACAACAGTAATATCGGCAACCCCAATACTACCTGGGAAGGAGATATCATTACCAATATAGGATTGGATGCGACCCTTTTACAGAATAAACTAGACATTAGCATTGAATGGTACAAAAAGAAAGTAAGTGGTTTATTGTTTGATCAGAAAACGGATGTAGTAAACTATGGCGGGGGAACACCACCTAAACAAAATATCGGTGATATGCAAAATACAGGGATAGACTTCACTGCTGCATATCATGGTTCTGTTGGCAAGGATTTTAAATTTGATGTTTCCGGTACCCTCACATCTTATAAAAATAAGATCCTGGCCCTTGCGGAGAATCAACAATATTTCGATGGTCCCACAGTGCGTAATGTTGTTATCCAGCGCAACGAGATAGGCCACCCGGTGTGGGCTTTCTATGGTTATAAGGTAATAGGTCTTTTTCAGGATGCCCAGGATGTTGCAAAATCACCCGCCCAAACCGACGCGGCTCCGGGATTGCTGAAGTTCCAGGATGTTAATGGTGATGGTAAAATAGATGCCAGTGACCGGACCTATATCGGTGATCCCAATCCTGATTTCACTTATGGTCTAAACATTTCTTTTAGTTATAAAAACTTCGATTTTTCTACTTTCTTTTTCGGGTCTCATGGGAATGATATTTTTAACCAGACAAAATATTTCACCGACTTCCCGGATTTCTTTAAAGGTGCTATCAGCAGGGAGGCAGCTACCAATTCATGGACACCTACTAATTTAAATGCTACCGTTCCTAAATTGCAGACAGCCGGCGGACAAAGCTCTGACGGGGTAACCAGCAGTTATTTTGTAAGCAAGGGCTCTTACCTGCGTAATAAACAAATGCAGATTGGCTATACCTTCCCAGCCGGTAAAATTTCCAAATTTGGAATAGAGCGTTTGCGGATTTATGTACAGGCAGCTAATTTGTTTACGATTACCAAGTACAAAGGACTAGACCCCGAAATACCAAGCAGCAACATCAATAATACACAAGGTTATAGCGTTGACCAGGGTAACTACCCGCATACAAGATCTTTCCTGATAGGTGTTAATGTTAATTTTTAATTTTTTAATTAATTCTGGTATATGAAAAAAATAAATTATAAAATTTTTCTACCACTATGTTTTATACTTGTTATAACCATAGCAGCTTGTAGTAAAGGCTTTTTGGATAAAAAGCCACTGGGTACCTTAAACCCGAGTGTTATGGCCAGCGAGGCAGGTGTGCAGGGCTTGCTCATTGGCGCTTATTCCTTAGTTGATGGAGAAGGTGCGCCCGGCGATGGGTTTGCTTCTGGTGCTTCTAACTGGATATTTGGCGGAATTGCTGGTGATGATGCCTATAAGGGTTCAGATCCAAGTGATGTGGCTGCCGCTGTCGGTGTTGAAAACTGGACCATTGCCCCCACCAATGGCGCTATCCCTCAAAAATGGAATGTTTGTTACAATGGCGTCCAGCGCTGCAACGATGTATTAAGAACCATGAAGCTTGCCACAGACATATCGGCAGCGAAGCAGACAGTCATCACCGGAGAGACGAGATTCCTCAGGGCATATTATTACATGGAACTGAAAAAAGTGTTTAATAATATTGTTTATGTGGATGAGACAAATCCGATAGGCGATAAAAATATTACCAATACCAAGGACACCTGGCCAAACATTGAAGCCGACCTTAATGCCGCGGTAGCCAATTTGCCCGAAACACAACCGCAGATTGGCAGGGCCAACAAATGGGCCGCTAAAGCCCTTTTGGCAAAAGCATACATGTTTCAGCGCAAGTACGCAGCTGCTTATGTACTGTTAAAGGATGTTATTGCCAATGGCAAAACTCCCAATGGCACCAAGTATGCCCTGAACTCACATTTCTATTCAAATTTTAACCCGGCACAAAAAAACAGTTCTGAATCTGTTTTTGCTGCACAGACTTCTGTTCAGGATGGTTCTTCTG
>JBHAFM010000054.1:0-5111 GCA_041856175.1 Sediminibacterium sp. | reverse complement strand
TAAATGTTTCACTGGATGCCAATGGATTCCCCATAACATGTGCTGCTGAAGAAGCAAACTTAAGCATGGCAGGATCGGGGTCAACATTGCGGACATCAGCGCTATCCCTTCTTAAGCCCGGGATTGAAAAACGGCTCGAACCAAATGTTTCTGTTTCCGGAATATCTACTGCTGCATACAGATCAAGCAAATTGCCCGGCGATCCGTGCGCCTGGTTCAATGAAAGTGCGTTCTTACTGTGCGACCACTTCGTAAAAGGTGCTGCAAAATGTTCCCGCATCATATCTGCCATCGTTTCGCGGTAATCACTCTTGATCCGTGCAATTTTTGCTGAGCTGTCTTTTGATACAAGGTCCCTGATATACGGTCGCAGGTCATACCCTCTTTTGTTATGAAACACGTTGAACAGATCGGGTGTCCAGTTTGCGCCATAGACTTCATAGCTGTCGTTATAAAACACTTTTACACCATGAGATGTTTTTCTGAACGCTGTATCAAAAGTTTTAAAATAATTGGTCAGCGCTTTTTCTGAAAAGTGATCCAGGGTAAAGCCCTCACCGCCCGGCGCCGCGCGTTTTACTACCTGTTTGGTTTTGCCAATGAATGCGGCATATAATTGCCAGTTGCCCTTTGCAGGCTGCCATTGCAGGGTCCCATCTGCCTGCACTTTATTGGTAATATCTATTACCTGGCCATGATCATCATAAGCCATCAACGCACTCAGTATGGCAGCATCTTTTTGCTTTTCATCCCCAACGATCACTTTATCCTTCAGCGTTTCATTAGCTTTAAGTGTCCAGGTTTGTACCACCAGTTTTGTAGCAGCATCCGTTATGCTTACCTGTGGCCCTCCTATCGGCCATCCTGTGCCTACAGACATATACACCCCCATATCCAGTAAAGAGGCCTGGGCAACTGTGTAGTCAAGCATATGCATCCATCGGGGGGACAAATAGGGCAGGTATTTATTTTCATACCCAATAGCGCCATAGATCGGTACTATTTCTACCCCGCCCAATCCTGCGCCATGGTAGGTCCGTAATAACCTGCTGATATTTTTTTCATCTACTGCACTTCCCATCCACCACCACCGCGTCCAGGGCCTGGCAGTTTGGGTAACAGCGGGCCAATTGCTTTTATACGCAACTGAAGCAACGCCTCCGGGATAGCCGCGCCTGGTACCGGCACTGGGCTGGGCGCCTGCGCGTATAAACATAATTAAGGGCAGCGAAACAAACAGTATGTTTCTATAAAATAGCAATAGATGCTTCATGACGGCAAGCTTTTGGTTTTAGCGCACCACAAGCGTACACAAAACACTTGTAAGGCAACTAAAATAAAAGGACTTATGCGTTTGGCCATCCTGTACTATTCTGCTGCCTGCAGGCGGCCCATCATTTTTTCGACCATCTTAAAAGTAGCGGGGCAATAGCTTACATTTTGCTTGTGTACATGTATGTACTCCACCATTTTTTTCTTTTTCAGGTGGGGGAAGCCGGCGCAGTCTGCGGGCCTCACTTCATAAATGCTGCACATATTGGTACTGAGGTCAAGGAACTGGCAGGGTTGTTTTACGTTCATCCAGTCGCCGTCTTTTTTATCGAAGTAAAGCCATTTTTCTTTGAATTCTTTTGGCGTCATCTCAAAATGCAGGGATATGCGTTTGATATCTTTGGCAGTAAAAGTGGGACTCATGGTCTTGCAGCAGTTGGCACAGCTCAGGCAGTCGATCTCCTTCCATACTTCTGTATCAACGGCTTCTGCCATTTTATCCAATCCGCGTGGGGGATTCTTCTCTATTTTGGTCAGGAAGCGACGAAAAACCTTCTGATGATGCCGGACTTTTTGTTTGAATGAGCGTAGGTTAACTTGCATTGTGAATATTGAGAAATTTGAGGTTTTGACATTGCAATATCATGTACCTTTCGCGCAATTCCAAAATTTCCCAAACCTGCCTGGCTGTGACCAGGCTTCAAAACTCCGGAACCCTGTATGTGGGAAACATATAAGAAGGGATACAAAGCCTACCTGCGGCTTGAAAAATCATTGAGTGAGCACTCAGTTGAAGCTTACCTCCATGACGTGGAAAAACTTTTGCAATACATGCAGGGATCAGGTATAACAAAAACGCCCGGTGAGCTGGCATTAAACGATCTGCAGCAGTTTGTTAAGTGGGTGGGCGAACTGGGCATGACCGCCACTTCACAAGCCCGTATCATTTCGGGTATTCGCAGTTTTTACAAATATTGCCTCATAGAACAGCTTGTTAAGACAGACCCTTCCACTTTATTAGAAGCTCCCAGGACAAGAAGAACATTACCGGATGTATTGAGTTTTGAAGAGATAGAAGCGGTTATTGCGCAGATTAACCAGGGAACGCCTGATGGTGGCCGTAATAAAGCCATTCTTGAAACCATGTACAGTTGCGGTTTACGGGTAAGCGAAGTAATCAATCTGAAAATATCCTGCCTGTACCTTGATGTCGGTTTTATACGCGTGATTGGTAAAGGGGACAAAGAAAGACTGGTACCCATTGGCAGCGATGCCACCAAGTATATCAAACTATATAAAGACCATATACGTGTTCACCAGCCTGTCCAGAAAGACTATGAGGATATACTGTTCCTCAATAAAAGAGGCAAGGGTTTGAGCCGGGTGATGATCTTTTACATCATTAAAGACCTCGCATCAAAAGCACAGATCGCCAAAAACATCTCGCCGCACACTTTCCGGCATTCATTTGCCACACATTTGGTAGAAGGCGGTGCAGACCTGCGCGCGGTTCAGGAAATGCTGGGGCATGAGAGTATTACCACGACCGAAATATATACGCATCTCGACAGGGACTATTTGCGGGATACTTTACAACAATTTCATCCGGCTTTTAAGTAAGAGTCTTTTGAAAGACGTAGGTTTGTTCTACTAAAAATAGATACAACTATGAAACAACTATTGCTACTTGCCGCAACCTTATGCAGCCTGAATGTGTTTGCGCAGATCAAAATGCCGGCGCCGAGTCCGGGTCAGAAAATAGTGCAGGACTTTGGTATGGGATCCATTGAACTGACTTATTCGCGTCCAAGCATCAAAGGCAGAAGCCTGATGAAAGACAACAGCGACCTCGCGCCGTTGAACAAAATATGGCGCACCGGCGCTAATGCCGCTACAAAATTGACCTTTACTGATAAAGTGACCATTGGCGGTAAGGCATTGGATACGGGCAGTTATGTGTTGTACACCATTCCCGGGAAAGATTACTGGGAGATCATTATCAACAAAGGCCTTAACAATTGGGGCGCCGATGGTTACAAAGAAGCAGAAGATGTGGTTCGTTTCAAAGTAAAGGCCGATAAAACCAGTAATGCTGCCGAAACCTTCACCATGCAGTTTGCCAATATACAACCGGAAACCTGTGAGCTGCACCTGTTATGGGGGAATACAGATATCCGTATCCCTATCAGCACCAATGTGAAGGATCGCTTAAGGGCGCAAATAGAAAAAGCCCTCAATGCAGAGACCGTTAACCCTGCTGTATACCAGCCGGCTGCTAATTTTTACTTTGAGTGGGACAAAGACCTCAACAAAGCTTTAAGCCATGTTGCAAAAGCAATCCAGGCCAACCCAAAGGGCTTCTGGTTGTTCCTGCTGCAGGCAAAAATTCAGAAAGAACTGGGCGATAAAACGACCGCCAAAACCAGCGCGGAAAAATGCGTGGAGCTGGCTGCGGCTGCCAATAACCCCGAGTATGTAAAACTGGGCAATGAGCTGATCAAAAAATTATAAGGAATACTTCACTAAACTAAAAAGCCTTCTCCACAAGAGAAGGCTTTTTAGTTTATGTTGAATGAGGTTCCTATCAACGCGTTTCAGCCATATCGGGAATGGCTTCTGCTTTATAAGCGCCCGCGTCCAATTTGGCTTTTGTTTCCGTAAATGCTTTCAGCGTTTCTTCTATATCAGCATCGGTATGTGCAGCAGTAGGGATCAGCCTGTAGATGATATGTCCTTTCGGAATAACCGGGTATACAACAATTGAACAGAAAATATGGTAGTTCTCACGCAGGTCCATCACCATGGCAGTTGCTTCTTCTACCCCACCCGTCATATAAACAGGCGTTACAGGAGAATCAGTTTTGCCAATATCAAATCCCCTTTCTTTTAATCCGTTCTGCAGTTTCAATGCATTACTCCATAATTTTTCTTTCAGCTCCGGCATGGTGCGCAACATATCCAGTCGTTTAAGGTTACCGATAACCAGCGGCATTGGTAAGCTTTTGGCAAAGATCTGTGAGCGGATATTGTAACGGATATAATCAATGATGATCTTTGGTCCGGCCATAAAAGCCCCGATAGAAGCCATTGATTTGGCAAAAGTGGAAAAGTACAGGTCAATCGCATCCTGGCAACCCTGTTCCTCACCGGCACCGGCACCCGTTTTGCCCAGGGTACCGAACCCATGCGCATCATCTACCAGTAAGCGGAATTCGTAAGCATCTTTTAATGCAGCAATCTCTTTCAGTTTGCCCTGGTCCCCCGCCATACCAAATACACCTTCCGTAATGACCAGTATGCCACCTGTTTTTTGCTTCTCTATCAACGCAGTAGCACGTTGCAATTGTTTCTCACAATCTTCCACGTCGTTGTGCTTGAATACATAACGGTGTCCGGGATGCAAACGCAACCCATCGATGATGCAGGCATGGCTTTCTGCATCATATACAATTACGTCATGACGTCCGCAAATGGCATCTATTGCACTCATGATACCCTGGTAACCAAAGTTCAGCAGGATGGCATCTTCTTTGTGTTCAAATTCGGCCAGTTCTTTTTCTAATTGCTCATGGTAATTACTGTTACCACTCATCATACGCGCACCCATGGGTAATGCCATACCGAATTGCAGGGCAGCTTCAGCATCTGTTTTACGAACTTCGGGATGATTGGCAAGGCCCAGGTAATTATTCAAACTCCAAACGATCATTTTCTTCCCGCGAAAATTCATCCTGTTCCCAATTTCCCCCTCCAGTTTAGGGAAAGCAAAATATCCATGCGCTCTTTCGCGGTGTTGCCCAAGTGGCCCGTAATTCTTGATCAACTTTTCAAAGATGTCT
>JBHAFM010000053.1:0-3886 GCA_041856175.1 Sediminibacterium sp. | reverse complement strand
GCAATCCCGCTACACAGGCGCGCGATCTTGGTTTGCTGGATGAGAAATACCGGGTGGAGAAAATTCAACCCGTTGATATGTTCCCGCACACATTGCATATTGAGAATGTAGTACAGCTAAAATTGAAGCATCAATGACAGAATTCAGACCCAGCAGGTTTGAAATATTACCTACCATTGTTAAGAACCTGCTTATTATAAACGGATTATTTTTCCTGGCGCAGAAAACACTCGGCGGCGGACCCGCTGCAGTTTTTTCGTTTGATGATACACTCGCACTCCATGCGTGGCAAAGCAGCCTGTTCAAACCCTGGCAGTTGATCACCCATATGTTCCTGCATGGCGATTTTATGCATATCCTGGGTAATATGTTTGCCCTATGGATGTTTGGTTCGATATTGGAAAACCTATGGGGCTCGAAACGATTTCTTACTTTTTACCTGATCTGCGGTTTGGGCGCTGCATTGATGCACCTGCTTTTTCTGAGTTATGAATTAGTACCCATGATGAAGGAATATGCAGTGATTGCCCACCAGCACAGTGCCGGCACGTCAGCTTCCCTAACGGATGCCATCATGCAGTTTGGCCAGAAACATGAACTGCGGTATGCTACAGATCATGAAGTGCTTGCACTGGTACGTTCCAATCCTGGTAACCCCGAAATAGCTTCACAGTTATTTAACCTGGTTACGGATTATTATGAGAAGAATATCAATATGGCTACGATAGGCGCCAGTGGCGCTGTGTTTGGGGTACTGGCTGCATTTATATACCTGTTTCCGAATACCTATATATACCTCTACTTCCTGGTACCCGTCAAAGCAAAATGGCTGGGACTTGTCTATTTTTCTTATGAAGTATTTTACGCCATACAGAATTCAGCCGGCGATAATGTAGCCCGCTGGGCGCATATTGGCGGAGCCATTGTGGGCTTACTGATTGTGATGACCTGGAACAAAACCAATAAAAAAACGTTTTATTAATTAGGTATGACAACGCAATCATTTAATAAAAGCAGGCGCCAGGTGTTATTAGGGCAGGATGACAATGCACTCGTATTGTTATTTGCTATCAATATGCTGATGTTTGTAGCCATTACTTTAGTCAAAGTAGTGTATTACCTCTCCGGCACTCCTGTAGAGCTTTTTATTAAACAGGTACTGGACTGGTTGTCTTTACCTGCATCTTTAAACGTGTTGGTCCATCGTCCCTGGACCATCCTGTTATACATGTTCACCCACCATAGCATCTGGCAGCTGATCAGCAGTATGTTGTGGTTGTGGTGTTTTGGTTATATCCTGCAGGACCTTGCAGGGAATAATAAACTGATCCCTATTTACCTGTACGGGGGACTGGCAGGTGCAGTCTTTTTCCTGCTCACCAATAATATTTTTCCGGTACTGGCCAATCATATTGCTACGACAGAATCTATGCTGGGAGCGGGCTCGGCTGTTATGGCGGTAGCAGTGGCCACCACCACACTGGCGCCGGACTATCGCGTATTTCCCCTGATCAACGGAGGTATTCCGCTTTGGGTGATTACACTCATTTTTGTCGCCATCGATTTTGCAACATTAGCCAGTGGCAATGCCGGCATTGGTGCGGCTCATCTTGCCGGTGGTATAATCGGATTCTTTTTCATCAGGCAATTACACAGGGGCAGTGACTGGAGTCTTTGGATGAACAGGTTAGTGGATTGGGTGGATGATCTTTTCAATCCCGAAAAAAAACACCAGGGAAAAGCGGGACAGGAAAAACTATTCTACAAGTCGGACCGTAAGCCTTACGATAAAACAGCCAATATTTCCCAGCAACGGATAGATACCATACTTGATAAGATTAACCAGCATGGTTATGGATCACTTACAGACGAAGAGAAAGAGTTTCTCGAGCGCGCGAGCCGTGAATCGTGAGACGCCACACGTTTCATGATTTTCGTAACTTTAACGCATGGCAAAGAATCTCCTCCGCCGTGCAGCCAAAACAACGTTTACGGGAATCAACCTGTTTATTGTTGCTTTGTTTTTGCTGGCCTGTATCTCACCTTATATGAACCCTCTGCATTGGTGGATGACCGGGTTTTGCGGATTGATCATTCCCTATCTTATTTTACTGCTGGTTCTTTTTCTCATTTTCTGGCTCCTGTTCAAACCGGTGATGGCGCTTCTGCCTTTTATTGCACTCTGTATTGGCTGGCAGCAATTGAATGTGGTGTTTGCATGGCATCCGGGGCCTGCCATCAGCAAACACAAAAAAGAAAACGACCTGCGTATTGTTGACTGGAATGTGCAAAGCTTTAACGGACTTTCTAAAAACAGGGAAACAAAAAAACTGATCCGGGAAGAAGTGGCGCAGACTGTGCAGAAATTAGAACCGGACATTATTTGCATGCAGGAATTCAATCATTCCGGTAAGCCGGGCACTAATAGCGATAACCTGTCGCTTTTCACAAAACAGTACCCCTATTACTATTTTTCCAGGGATTACCACAGGGCTGGCACCAACTACCATTCAGGATGCATCATTTTCTCCAAATATCCTATGATCGATTCCGGCAAGGTCAGCTACCCGGTAGCAGAAAGCCTTATTTATGCAGACATTCTGAAAGGGGCTGATACCATCCGTGTATTTACCACCCACCTGCAATCCTTTAAGTTCAGGAAAGAGGACTATAACGATATGGAAAAGATCCGGGCAAAAGATGAGGAAGCGATTGCCGCCTCCCGGAATATTTTCAGGAAAATGAAGCTGGCTTTCAGCCGCAGAGGCGTGCAGGCAAATATGGTGCGGGATGCATTGGATAAAAGCCCTTATCCCGCTGTGATTTGCGGCGACTTCAACGACGTGCCCAGTTCATTCACCTATTTTCGTATCAAAGGTGGCTGGCAGGATGCTTTTCTGCAAAGGGGATTTGGTATTGGCCGCTCTTTCATTGCACTGGCACCTACCCTGCGGATCGACTATATCCTGCCCGACAACCATTTTGAGGTAAGGCAGTTTGATATGATAGATGAGGACCTGAGCGATCATATTATGCTGGTATCAGACATTCGTTTGAAAAAATAAAATATCTTCGCAGCGAAATGAACAGATCACATCCATATTGCTGTTGTTTTTGCTGCTGAACAAGCTATCCCTGCTGCTGCGGTAGGTACCGCATGGTGCCGTCACTACTTAAAATGCTCAAAGAATAATAACCCTGTCCATGTCGCTGAAAGTATATAATTCCTTAACCCGAGAAAAGACCCCCTTTACCCCGCTGAACCCTCCTTATGTAGGCATGTATGTCTGCGGACCCACGGTAAGCGGTGAAAGTCACCTCGGGCATTCACGTCCCTTTATCACTTTTGACGTGGTGTACCGTTACCTCATGCACCTTGGGTATAAGGTTCGCTATGTAAGGAACATTACAGACGCGGGTCATTTTGAAGAAGAAGGACGGGAAGCGGAAGATAAAATCAGCAAGAAAGCGGTACTGGAAAAATTAGAACCGATGGAACTGGTGCAGAAATACACCAACCTCTACCATTGGGCCATGGAACGTTTCAATAACCTGCCACCCAGTATCGAACCCACTGCCACCGGGCATATTGTGGAGCAGATTGAAATGATCAAAAAGATCATTGCTGATGGCTATGCTTATGAAGCAAACGGTTCGGTTTATTTTGATGTGGAGAAATACAATACCGATTTCTCTAAGCAGGGTAAGCCTTACGGCATGCTGAGCGGCCGCGTGCTGGAAGACCAGCTAGATACTACCAGGGAACTTGATAACCAGGAGGAGAAAAGGAACAGGAGCGATTTTGCCTTATGGAAAAAAGCACCCGCCGAGCATATCATGCGCTGGCAGAGTCCCTGGGGAGAAGGCTTCCCCGGATGGCATATTG
>JBHAFM010000052.1:0-18469 GCA_041856175.1 Sediminibacterium sp. | reverse complement strand
CTGTTGTTTTGCCTACACTAACAATATAACAGGGGCCGCCACCATTTGCAAAATATAATTGCATATGGTAGTATATCGTGTGGATACTGGGCGTAGGCACAGTGGCGGTAATTACTCTGCCTACCAGCTTCGAATAGTCTGCCGAACCACCCGTGAAAGTTTCAGAAATACTGATGGTTAGGTTTTCGGTAGGCCCGGTACCGAAATAAGTAATATACTCCAGCAGTGACTCAATGCGGAATGCTTCCGATACTATTACATCACCCCCGCCAGGGTTGATGGTGCTGGTTCGCAAAGGAGCATTCGCTAATCCCGCCTTTTCGGTATAACCAATGAATATTGGGATGGCGGTTTCAACTTCCGCAACAGAGGGCGGAAATTTCGATATCTCTTCGATGTAGACACCGGGGGTTTTGTAAGATGTTGCCATGGTTTAATTGTTTTTATTAAATATTCGTATTAGTAATGCAAATGTTTTTCGGCACAATAATAATTGTCGCTGCCCTGTGTGATCGTGCCTAGTCTGTTGGCAGGGGGATTGGGGATGGGGGATATCTGTCCGAGTGAAGCTGATTCGAGGAACAGCGTGTTCAAAGGTTGTTCTCTAAAGGGAATCGGTACGGATGAAGTAAACACCTTACTTGCCGGGATATTATTGAAAGTATACACAGCAGTATTGTCTTTGATGGCTGTTACATCATTGGAACGTGCAATGTATTTCCAGATAGCCGAACGATTAGCAAACCGCAGGGTATAATTGTTCTGTTTCGGCAACCCGGAAGCATCGAACCAGGAAAAACTGTTGGCGGGGGAGAGGTGGTTGAACAATTCGATCAGTCCGAAAATATTTTGAGCCAGCGCATTGCTGTCGCGGTATATCAATACACTGCTGCCGTTGACTTCTATCCTGTATTTGCCGTTCTGCAATAAACTAAGGTTTATGGGAATGGATGTTTGTACGACCGGATAATGTTGGGTACTGCTGATCAGAAGCGAATCATAGATATTGGTGCCTGTGTTGAGTGTATAGATATTGACCGTAAAATCAGTGGCAGACATTGTATTAAAACGATAAGTGTCACCAGCTAATTGAATGGCGTCATTGCTGTTCACATATTGCGCAGTACCCCTGGGTAGCCAGTAGGCGGTTTCTGCCAGCGCATGGATATTACTGTTGCTGCTGGATTTGATGGCTTCGTAATTATTTCCCGGGGCATCGCCGGTAAGGGCGCCGACTGCGTATGCATTGGTATTACTGTATTGGGCGATGGCTTTACTGAGATATAAAGTAGTATTGACTTTTGTTTGATTAAGGTTAGAGAAATAAAACCTTCTAAGACCGAACGGATGGTAGTCGATATTGGTATAATTGCAGAAATGAACATTATTGATGCTTGCATAGAAACATAGTTTCAGCGAGGGATCAGGCAGGATCACCGGTTTGCCTGCGTCATCTGTTTTTGTGAGCAGGATTAGTTTATTGCCAATGATTTTGAACAGCATATCATGGCCTTTGAGCGCATCGGCAGTTTCACGGCTGGGGACGATAGTAAGGTCTTCACATTTAAGATTGGCGAAATAATCGTGCAGTATTTCAACTGTGAATACTATGGCATACCTGAGCATCATAAGGCAGGCAGTTTATGGTTATCAGGAATAGCAATGTCGATCTCTTTAATGAACCCGCTTTCATAATCAATAGCATCTTCATCGATCACTACCTGCCGTACTTTATACACTACAGAGGGGAGGTATTTTCCGCCGATCACGCTCCACATCTGGTTGATTTGTTCGAAATTAAGGTTGTAGAGGTCTACGATTAATTTTTGTATCCGGCTGTCTAAGTTAGGGTTACTGGTAGGAGTGAATACATGTTGCTGCTGAAAGAATTGAATGATATAGGCGAGCCATTTTAATGAATCGCCATAATCGGTACGGTTAACAGCAAATAATACATAAAGATTCAGGTAGAGCGGCGGACTTTTATACGTTATGCGTGTATCTGATTTGATAAAATTATCCTGCTGTTTTGTTATGCGGTCTTCTTCAACATTGATCAGTGAGAGTATGGCTCTTCCTGTAAGTGTATTGTTACCGCTTGTATCATTGTCAAAAGCTTTACCCACGTTACCTAAAACCAGGCGTTGATCTGTGGTAACGCCTAATTTCTGTGACAGGTAAGCATTCAGTTCCTCTGTGAGGAATTTAAATGTTTCGGTAATCATATGTATATCTTCATTTAACAAGCGCCATAACCTACTCCGTAGACAATACATTGGTGTCTATGAAGCGCAAATCAATGCTGTAATCCCGGTTAACGAATGGTCAAGAGGGGGAAGAAACGGGACTAATCCAAATACTATGTAAAACCAGGTTTTTAAAATTGAGCTACTTAGTTAGTTGTATATCCGGGGGGGATGAATCTTTAAATTCGGCATAACAAGGTATGGAAATCGAAAGAGTAATTTTCACTGAATTTGCTGTTCAAAACACTGAATTTTAATGCTAAAAACACTGAATTTTTGTAATAGGGTGAAAGTCCCCTTGATTTTTTCGAGAAGTTTTCTTATCTGCCCCTTTGCAGCGTTTTTAGAGACAGCTTCATTGCACCTTCCTCCCAGCTAGATCCCACCTCCATCCCAGTCCCATCCCACCATAGTTGCATCTAAGTAGCACTTATCCACATTTTGTTTTAGCAAGAAAAATTGATTTTGCTTTGGATGAACCAGAAGGTCAATAATAAGATGGGAGCATTAGGCTGATTATAATGTACAATTATTCTCTTATAATTAATATTATGTTAAGTAAAAAAGCAGATCATTATTCCTTGGGATCAGTGTCTTCCTGTCTATCCCCTTAAATGATATGCTTTTGGTTTGACAAATGCCCGCAGGCCAGCATGGGAAAGCGTGGTTCCGAAACCTGAATGTTTTCTGCCGCTCCAGGGTAAGGCGGCGCTCACACGGTCGCAGCAATTCCAATAACCGGTTCCGGTATCGATTTGCCGCAGGATCTTTTCCGCCCTTATTTTGTCGCTGCTATAGACGGAAGCTGTTAGTCCATATACCGTATCTTTCATCAATTGTATCGCTTCTTCATCATCTTTCACTTTCATAATGCCGATAATCGGCCCAAAAGATTCGTCTTTCATCACACGCATGCTGTGATCGACATTGAGTAAAACAGTCGGACTAAAAAAATAACCCTGCCGGTTGATGTGGTTGCCGCCTGTTGAAATTGTTGCTCCTTTTTGTACCGCATCTTTTACCTGTTGCTTCAGAAAAGTGACCTGTTCTTTTCTGCTTAACGGGCCGATATAAACACCGTCTTCAGTTGGTATACCGATCTTCCATGATTTCACTTCTTTGATAAACGCATCAACGTAATTGTCATAAACTTTTTCATGTACATAAATTCTTTCTACAGCGCAGCAGCTTTGCCCGTTATTATAAAAAGCGCCGTCAGCCGTGCCCGCAGCAACGGCTTTTATATCTGCAATATCATCGGCCACATACAAAGGATCTTTACCCCCTAATTCACACTGACAGGGAACCATTTTAGGGGCCACTTTTTCATATATATATTTCCCGGTTTTATAGGAACCGGTGAAAAAATAACCATCAAAAGGGAGCTGTAATAAAAGCTCTCCCACAGCTCCTGCTCCTGCCGCTACATGAAAAATATCCTGTGGAACCCCCGCCTGTTTCAATAACTTTTCAATTTCCAACCCTGTCAGTATAGCATACTCTGAAGGCTTGTACATCACCGCATTACCTGCCAGCAGGGCTGGTACAAAAACATTGACACCTACGAGATAAGGATAATTCCAGGCAGAAATATTACAGATCACCCCTAATGGCTCGTAAGCAATTTTCTCTTCCAGCCCATTTTCTGAAAACATGGTTTCGTCCGATAAATAATCGGCGGCATGATCTGTAAGCCATTGTATCCTTGCTTTTGCACCGTTGATCTCATTGTGTGACTGTTGCAGGGGTTTTCCTGCTTCCGAAGTCAGCACTGCAGCAAGCTGAGCTATATTTTCACCCAGCAGCACTGCAAAGCGTTTTAGTATAGCTACCCTTTCTGACAGTTGAACCTGCTGCCATGTCGGTTGGGCAGCCTGTAGCAATTGAAATTTCTGGTGCACCGATTCACGGCTGTCTTCCTGTACTTCTGTGATCACTTCTTCCGTTGCGGGATTAATGATTTTCATTGGACTTCTTTTTTTTAATTTCTTCTATGAACCTGTTACGGAGGTTTTTGGCTAACGGGGAATCCATCATCCGAAACTTAAACATTCGTTCCGGATGCCACTGTACACATAGGAGAAATGGTTTGCGTAACTGGTCTGCCCATTCAAATCCTTCAATAATGCCATCATCTGCTATACAGTTCACTTTCAACCCCTCGCCCAGCTTTTCAACTGCCTGGTGATGGGCGCTGTTCACAATAAATCGTTTGGAACCGGTTATTGCACCAATGATGGTACCGGGTTCGATGTTTACCACATGTGTTTTGTCGTGAACCGCTTCAATGCGATGCACTTTATTGGATACCTCACCTATATCCTGTTGCAGCGTGCCGTTTAAAATGCAGTTTACCAATTGCATACCCCTGCAAATTCCCAGTACCGGAAGACCCTGCTCCTGCGCCTGTTGAAACGTTGCTATTTCAAACGCATCCCTTTTTTCATCAAAATCGCCGGGAGAATTTGGGTAATCAGTGTTTGTATTCTTGTAAAATTTCGGATGAATATCCCTTCCACCTGCTAATACAAGTGCGTCACAGGCTTTCAGGTCCTCTGTATTCCAATTCGCCGCCGATAGTTTAATAATTTCAACCGGTTCGTTGCCTTTTAACCATCTTTCATAATTCTGATGCTTCTCGGGAGAACCTGTATATGTCAAACCTATTTTCATACACGAAATATTTACAACGCTTCCAGGTAAAGCTGTTTGAAGTCTTCTCTTGTAACAGGTTTTGGATTATTCGGATGTGCGAAATCGGCAATGGCAAGATCGGCTAATGTTTCAATATGCGCTTCCTTTACACCAATAACGCTCAACTTATGCGGAATGTTTATTGTTGAATTAAGGTCGAACAAATAGTTCACCACCGACTCGCCGTCTGCTTTTTTCAGCCCTAATGTTCCTGCTATGCGGTTGAATTTATGTTCAAATCCTGCTATATTAAACCGCATGCCATACGGAATATTGACTGCATTGGCCAAACCGTGATGTGTATCCAGCAGGGAGGAAAGCGGGTGTGCTAAAGAATGCACCACACCCAATCCTTTTTGAAATGCTACCGCGCCCATCAGCGAAGCGATCAGCATTTTACTGCGTGATTCCAGGTCTGGTTTATTGACCGCTTTTTCCAATGACTGGCTGATCAACGAAATACCTTCCAGTGCAATGCCTTCACACAAGGGGTGCGGCATTTTAGCCAGGTAAGCTTCCATATTATGGGTCAGCGCATCCATTCCTGTTGCGGCAGTAATGAAAGGCGGAAGATCCATGGTTAACACTGGGTCGGCAAACACGATCTTTGCCAGTAGTTTGGGAGAAAACAATATTTTCTTTTGATGTGTTTCATCATCAGCAATGATGGCACTTCGCCCTACTTCACTCCCGGTGCCTGCTGTTGTTGGAATGGTGATGAAATGCGGAACATCATTGGTAACATATACATCGCCGCCTACCAGGTCGTCGTACTTGAAAAGGTCTTCACGATGGTTTACCCGCAATACAATGGCTCTTGCTACATCTAATGCGGCACCACCGCCAATGCCAATGATGGCATCCCGTTGCGTGGCATCATATACATCTGTTCCTTTGTACACATCTGATTTTACGGGGTTTTTGTGTATCTCCGAAAACACTTCAACTGAAATGTTTTTATTTTTCAGGTCGCCGATGATCTTTTTAAAAAAATCAAGCTGTGCTACGGTAGCATCTGTAACGATCAATGGTTTTAATAATTCATTTTTCAACAGGTAACTGCCTAATTCCAGACTGGCTCCTGCGCCAAAACGGATGGTAGTAGGGAAATTGTACTGGTAAACGGTATCAAACGTCATAAGGTAAACTGCTTTATATGATCTCGAAATATCTTTTATACTCCCAATCGGTCACAGCCTTCAAATGCTGCCTCCACTCCCACTCGCGGGTCATGGTAAAATGTTCCGTAAACTGTTCTCCCAATATTTCTTTCGCCACTTTCGATTGCTTCATCAGTTGTGTGGCTTCATCGAGGGTGCGTGGAAGCACACCATTTGAATAATCGCGGTACCCATTGCCAACCGTAACAGGCTGTGCTAGTTTTATTTTATTTTTTATTCCATATAAACCGCTGGCAAGACAGGCAGCCATGGCCAGGTAAGGATTTACATCGGAACCGATCACTCTTGTTTCCAGTCTGCATGACTTGCTGCTGCCGTTTAAAACTCGTAGCGCCACCGTTCTGTTATCAATTCCCCAGGTGAGTGTGGTAGGCGCCCAGGCCCCTTCCACGAGTCTTTTATAGCTGTTGATCGTGGGGGCAAACATAGGCAACAGGTGCGGCAGACAGTATAGCTGGCCGGCAATATACTGTTTCATCAGTTCACTCATTTTCATCCCATCTTTTTCCTCGTAGAAAAGATTATGCCGTTGGTCCGCATCCCACAAACTTTGATGCACATGTCCCCCGCAACCGGGAAGGTGTTCGCTGATCTTCGCCATGAAAGTGGCCATGATATGATGTTTGTAGGCAATTTCCTTCACGGCTGTCTTGAATAAGACGGCCCTGTCGGCCGCTTCTACCATTTCAGCATAAGCAATGGCAGCTTCGTAGGTACCTGGCCCTGTTTCTGTGTGCAGGCCTTCCAATGGCACGTTGAATTTCCTCAGCCATTCAAACAGATCGGTGAAAAAGGGATTGTGCAATGAACTGCGGAGGATCGAATACCCAAACATGCCTGGTGTGAGCGGGGTAAGATTTTTAAACTGCTTCTCGTTGGCGCTTTGCGGCGTTTCAGCAAAATTGAACCATTCGAATTCCTGGGAAAAATAAGGTGTGTATCCTTCCTGTTGTGCGTCGCCCAGCACTTTTTTTAATAATTGCCGCGGGCAGACATAAGAAGGGTGCTCGTTTTTACCTGTCAACTCACCCAAAAAAAATGGCAGATCGTTTTCCCATGGAATTTTCCTGAAAGTAGTTATATCCACTCTTGCAGGTGAATCGGGGTAGCCTGTATGCCAACCGGTGAACGTTGCATTATCGTACGCTGCATCGCTGGCATCCCAGCCAAAGATCACATCGCAAAAACCGGTACCCGCTTCAGCAATAGCAATAAATTTCTCGGCTGAAATATATTTTCCGCGTAAAATGCCATCAATATCTGTGAATGCGATTTTTACTTTCCCGGAAGGGTGGTCTTTTACGTATTGAATAATTGCTTGGGTAGTCATACAACAATTTAAGAAATTTTATAAGGACAACCGGGCAGTTTTCTTTTTAAATAGTTTAAACAATAAAAAGCTTGAACACATGATAAAAAGATAAATAACTGCCAGTGTAAAATTAAAAATGGCCATAGCAATGAATGAGACAGTGGCAATAATCAATGCTGTAACAGGGAAAAGAGGATGCATCGGCACCTTGAAAGGCCGGTTCAGTTGCGGTTCTTTTTTCCTGAGCCGGAGGAAGGCTATCATGGATATGATGTATAGCGTTAACGCGCCAAATACAGAAATAGTGATGATCTCCGATGTTTTACCTGTCAGCAACGCGATAATACCAATGGCCATATTCACCAGCAACGAATTGGAAGGTGTTTGAAACTTGGGGTGGACTTTTCCTAAAAATGCAGGGGCATAATTTACCCTTCCAAATTCAAAACTTGACCGGCCTGCTGCTAAGATAATACCATGAAAGGAGGCTATTAATCCAAATAATCCTACGGTAATGAGTAAATGATAGAGCAGGTTATTATTCCCTACAATATGCCCCAGTGCCAATGGCAAAGGAGAGTCTGAAGTGCTGCCATCTGCTTTGTAAACGATTGCTTCCCATCCCGCTACGCCAATGGAGCTGATAAAAACAAGGATACATAATATGGTTAAAGTAAGAATAGCCGAACCAAAACCAAACAAGATGGTACGTTGTGGATGAATGGCTTCTTCTGCTACATTGGCCACTCCTTCAATTGCCAGGAAAAACCAGATGGCAAACGGGATGGCAGCAAATACGCCCTGCCATCCATGCGGGAAAGCATTGTGCGTTACATTCTTTACCTCAAAATGGGGAAGGCTTACACCTGCAAACAATAATAATTCCCCCACAGCTAAAATAGTTATGACCAACTCAAATGCAGCGGCTGCTTTTACGCCATAGATATTTAATGCGGTGAACACAGCATAACTGCTGACTGCAATAGCCAATATGGGTATTTGAGGAAAAAATAAATTAAAATAAGCGCCAATCGCATATGCAATGGCCGGTGGTGCAAAAATAAATTCAATGTTCTGCGCCATACCGGCAATAAAACCAAGGTCTTTTCCTAAGGCACGGTTGGCATAATCAAATGCACCGCCTGCCTTTGGTATGGCACAGGCCAGTTCAGCATAACTGAACGTGAAAGTAACGTACAGGATGATGGTGAAAAAAGTAGCGATCGCCAAACCGAGTGTACCGCCCTGCTCCAGTCCCAGGTTCCAGCCGAAATACATACCGGAGATAACATAACCCACGCCCAGGCCCCATAACATGACCGGAGTGAGTGTTCGTTTCAGTTCACTTGAAGATAATGGTGACGACAATGGAAAATGATTAAGCGCAAGGTGAATATAACATATATTCCGGAACTGGTATGTTACGAATGAGCACACCTTCCCGTATTTTTACATTTCATGTGATAGTAGCGCATAAAAAATATGATTTGTTTGGTAAAATACTTTTTGAAAGGGCAACTATTATTCCTCCTTTTAAAAAAGTGAATATGCTGTCCAATGAAGCGTGTTTTTTGCATATCATTGAAGGTGAATACACTGCTGTTTCAGAGACCAGTTTATTGAAAGTAGTACCAAAGGAATCTGTGTTACTGAAATGCGGTCATTATCTTTCGCTGATGCCTGGCTCCCCCCATTCAAAAAAATATGAAACCCTTGCTGTTCATTTTCATCCTGATACTTTACGGAGTATCTATCATAATGATATTCCGGGGTTTTTAAAGAACCCGAATGCAGGTAAACCAGGTGTTGGAATGGCAAAGGTTGCACATGATGTACTTTTTCAAAAATACGTAGAGAGCTTGGTTTTTTATTTTGAAAATCCTGCTTTGGTCAATGAGGACCTGCTGATTCTGAAATTAAAAGAACTTATATTGTTGTTGAGCCAGACAAAAGATGCTCCTTTGGTTCACCAGATACTGGCAGACCTGTTCTCGCCCGATACTTATAGTTTCAAAGAAGTGGTTGATGCACATATTTTTTCCAACATCACTGTTACTGAATTAGCACAACTGACAAACCTCAGTGTTTCATCATTCAAAAGGAAGTTTCAAAAAATATACCTGGAAAGCCCGGCGGCATACCTAAAAACGAAAAAACTCGAAAAAGCTGCTGAATTACTGCAGATTACCGATCGTCCAATTAATGATATCGCTTTAGACTGCGGATTCAATAGCTTGGCGCATTTTTCAAAGAGTTTTCAGGAAAAATATAATAACGCCCCCACTAAATATAGATTGAGCCAAAAGTACAAATCATTGGACTGATCTGAAAAATATATCCACGCTACTCTTTCCATCTTTGTGTTATAAAAAAATAACAGATGGAAAATCAAAACAACACTTACCGTACCTCATTGTCGCCCGTTGATGTAAATAATGCTGATGGAAAAGCCAAAGTCCTGCTGGAGAACGCAAAGAAGCAGATAGGTATGATCCCAAATATGTATGCAAACATGGCTAATTTTCCTGCCCTGTTTGAAACTTATGGAATCGGCTACAATTTATTCAGGCAGGAAGGGGAATTCACTTCTGCTGAACAGGAGGTTGTATTTTTAACGATCAGCAGAGAGAATGGATGCGGGTATTGTATGGCGGCTCACAGTGGACTGGCCGATATGAACAAAGTGCCCGTAGCAGTTACGGATGCTATCCGGAACAATGAAACCATACCGGATGAAAAATTAAATGCTTTGTCGTTATTTACAAAAACGATGTTTGTTAAACGTGGCAGACCTTCTGCTGAGGACGTTAATATTTTTTTGAGTGCCGGCTATAGCGAAAAACACATCCTTGTGATCATACTTGCCCTTGCAGTTAAAACCATCAGTAATTATTCCAATCATATTTTTCATACCGAGGTTGATACGGCTTTTAAAGCAAGGGAATGGTCTGCCTGAGTTTCTGAAATGTTAAACTAAGGAAGAACCTGTCAGGAATTTAACCGAGCATCGTCTATTTTAATAAAAAAGTATGAATAACAAACTGCCTGCCCTTGTTTTGCTGCTGGTTATTATTGTTTTTGTTTATTCCTTCAGCCAGAAAGACGGGAATAAAGGAAAACCGGACCAGGGTAACATACATGGGATCCGATTTATCGAATCGAACTGGAGTGTGGCACTTCAGGAAGCCAGGAAGCAAAATAAATTGATCTTTTTAGATGCGTATGCTTCCTGGTGTGGGCCTTGTAAGTTATTAAAGAAAAACACTTTTACTGATAAAGAAGCCGGCGAATTCTTTAACAGGAATTTTATCAATGTAGCTATTGACATGGAAAAGGGTGAAGGCCCGGCATTATTGCAAAAATTTGGTGTAAGCGCCTACCCTACTTTGATTATTGCCGATGTATATGGCAACAGTGTTACCTATACAGAGGGATACATAGCGCCAAAACAGCTGATTGAATTTGGTGAATACGGTATTACACATTATCATAAGCAATAAAATGAAAAGCAATGGCAACGGCGGATTCTATCTTTTATTCAGAACGTAAAACAGTCAGGAAGATAGCGTTACTGCTGACCATCCCATGTGCTATCTTTCCAATCCTGATGGCTGCAGGGAGTATTATGAGTATCCCAGGCGGAAGCCCGATATTTTTTAAACATGAACCTGCTTTTTTTGGTGTATTGTACTTTTTTTATGCATATGGTTTGTACTTATCCTGGCAGAAGCATAGAAAATTACTCCCTGCTGCCTTTTTTTTATTACACCTTGCAGCCATATTTGGTTTTGTCGTTTTTGCCCAGGCTGAATGGCTGGGGTATACGTGTTTTCTGAGCATTATGAGTACCTCTGTCAGCAATCAATACTTTCGGACAGGTTCTTTTGAATGTAAAGAATGCAGTACGAATTCAGAAAACAAGGGCAACAAGGTTACTTTATAGTATCTTTCGTCATGCTTCAACGGCATTTTTTATATTTAAATACAAGAATTAGCCAGAAACAGTTGCTGAATATCGTCAACTTGCGCAACAGCTCAGTTTTGCTACGTCTTTACCAAATGTGATAGCTGCTAATTTTATTCCTTCCCCCAATGTTAAATAAGGATAAAAACTTTCAGCCAGTTGCTTTACAGTTATTCCATATTTTATTGCCATGCTTAGCTGTTGTATTAATTCGCCACCTTCCGGAGCCACTATTCTTGCCCCAAGTAATAGATCTGTTTCAGGATTACGGATGAGTTTAATGAATCCTCTGGTATCATTTGCTGCCAGTGCACGGGGAATATCGCTCAGCGCCAGCTTTGAAACTTCAAATGGAATATTGTTAACTGCCGCCTGAACTTCATCCAGGCCAACTCCTGCCACCTGAGGGTCGGTAAAAATCACCCAGGGCAAAGCAGCATAATCGGTTTTCTGATCACTTCCGGTGAAGGCATTTTCAACAGCAATTTTTCCTTCATAGGCAGCGGTGTATACGAATGAAGGGGTATTGGCTACATCACCAACAGCATAAATATTGGGCAGATTTGTTTCCATGAACTCATTCACCTGGATATGCCCGTCTTGGGTTAATTGCAGGCCTATATTTTGCAGGCCCAGCTTTTGTATATTGGGTTTTATACCGGTTGCTACCACTATTTTGCCTGGTTCTGATATTTTGGTAAACGAACCATCCGGACATTTGCAATCAATGATTGTGTCGTTACCTGATCGTTCAAATTTCACTGCGCGGAAGTTGGGCAATATTTCAATGCCCTCCTTTTTCATGTGCCGTTCCAGCTCTTCACTGATATCCGGTGCCTGGGTTCGCAATACCCGGCCGGTAAATTCAATGATACGGACTTTTGTGCCAAGGCGGTTATAGGCCATCGCTATTTCGAGCCCAATATATCCTGCGCCCATAATGGTGATGCTTTTCGGCTGTTCTTCCAGGTCGAAGAGAGAAGCATTAGTGAGGTAGCCAATATCATTCAGTCCTTCAATAACAGGGACATTTGTTACAGCGCCTGTAGCAATAATAAACTTGATGGCCGTGTATTCGTCTTTACCATTGACCAGGATGGTTTTCGCATCAATAAATGCTGCCCATCCCTCTATCATTTGGAGGTTTTTAAAATCACTCACCACATCCCTATACTTTTTTTGCTGCAGGGTTTTTACCAACTGGTTCTTATCTCTTATCACCTGTGCAAAATCGATTGCCACGCCTTTTGGTTTTATACCGGCAAAATCAGAATGTGAGCCACGGTAGGCTGTTTCGGCGGCACGTATCAATGTTTTGGATGGCACACAGCCAACATTGACACAAGTACCACCAAAGGGTAGCCCACCATTGACCATCAGGGTGGATAAACCCAATTCATTGGCTCTAATGGCTGCAGAAAATGCCGCAGATCCTCCACCGATAATGATCAGATCGAAATGCGAAGTATTTATGTTACAACAACTCATATTTTATTTCTTTTACTGGTAAACAGGTATTTGACGATTTAGTGAAAGGGTGTTGCGCCTGAAACAGTATAGCCAGTGGTATTTATTGCCTTTTTTATAGCCTCCTCACTGGTCTTGGAAGTATCGAACTTTACAATGCTGCTACCTGATTTGAATTGTGTATTATATTCCAGTACGCCGTTAACTTTAGACAGAGCCAGGTTAATGGTTTGCGAACAGGCTTCGCAGTCCATGTTTACAATATTGAACTTTACCTGCTGCACACTATTTTTGTCTACTACAATGATCTGCCTGACTTCTGTTTTAGGGAAAAACATTTTTGAGTAGAAAGGAAAAGCCATCAGTAATATGGCTAATGCTGTTACTATTCCCAAAAAGGCTTTGCTTTGCCAGAATGATGGCTGGCCTTCTTCACAAGCACAATCTATAGCTGTTTTTTTAGGCTTTAATTTTTGATACCAGGCAAGGCCCAGCACTGCAATAGTAAGACCAATCAGGTAGGGACGATAAGGCTCCATCCAGGAAAAAGAGGAAGCGATACCACTTGCGCCGCTGATCAATGCTAATACGGGTGTAATGCAGCATAAAGACGCTGCAGTGGCCGTTAGTATCCCGGCAATCCATGTTTTGTTTTCCAGTTTTGCAGCTTTCATATTAATGCTGGTTTGTATTTAATTCGTTAATGTATCTGAATACATAGCGAAGCATTTTCAGATGCTCTGGTTTTAAGGAATAAAAAATAGTTTGACCTTCTTTTCTGCTATGTATAATGTTCCCATCTTTCATTTTGCGCAGGTGCTGTGAAACAGCAGGGATACTCATGCCAAGTATATCACTGAGGTCGCAGGGACAAAGCTCTTTTTCCTCTTCCAACAGGTAAAGGATTTTGAGCCTTACATCATTGGCAGCCAAGGACAACACGGCGGACATTCTGAAAAAGGCATGCGCTGTGGTTTCTATTTTTTCCTTGCAGGCTTTAATCTGATCGGGATCGGCATATATACGAATACAGGTATTCATGGGTTTCTATATTGTAATGTAAAATAAGTATAAAATAATTATTTAAGCAAATGATTAAATACTGATTTAAAAATAAATTGTTAAATCCCTTCCAATAAAAAAGCCGACCCCATGAATGAGGCCGGCTTTTTTATTGGCTATTTCTTCCCTATCGGTTAGAACTTCCCGTGCAACGCATCAAATTCTTTGAATTTAGCGTCGTAGGCATCGTATGCTTTTGCATCCTTACCCCTGTTTTTATCGCGTTTGTAGCCGTATAAATTGGCTAAGAAATCTATGGTTTTATTGAGTACGCTTTTCTCCACATTGGAACGGTCGCTCTTGTCTTTCAGGATGGTGTATGCTTTATTAAGCCAGTCGATCGAGGCATCCACATATTCAGTTAAGGGCTTCTCTAATTCTGCATTTGCTTTTTTGAATGGCTCAACCTGTTCTTTGAATTTGGCATCGGCTACTGCTTTTTTCTTTGGATCTTTTTCTACGGTCCTGTTACCATTCAATGTCTGCATGGCCCTGATATTGGCGGTATATTTATCATCGTATTCGCCAAAGATGTTGTAGTTGATAACCCCCACATTGAAGGCAGCAATGGCGTGCTGGCTGTTCTTGGCAAAAGCTTTTTTGAAGGCGTCGGCAGCTTTAACAGTATAAGCGGACAATTGGGCGCTGTCGAGATGACCTTTTTCTTTGTTCTTTACGTTGACAAACAGGTCGCCAAACTGCAGGTATTTGGCTTCGCTCATGGTTCCGGCTGCGTCTTCTTTATCATACAGTTCTGTTTTCTTCTTCAGGTCATAGTTCTTGTCAAGAAAATCAACTTCATATTCATCCCATGGCAGGGCTTTGGGATATACTTCTTTTGCTAAAGCCAGGTATTTTTTGAATTGTTCTTCATTGTTGGTGTTGGTATAATGGATGACAAGAAACCGGTAGACTTCTACATATCCTTCGCCGGTTACTTTATTCTCGGCCAGTTTTCCATAATATTTGGCTGCATCATTCAGTTTAGATGCATTCTGTAAAGAATATCCTGCATACAATAAAGCAGTTGTATCAAATGAAAGTTTTGCATTGGTCCATTTGTTCCTGATGATCTCATCTATATAGGTGATGGCGGTTTCGAAATCACCGGCCGCATCGTCCCATTTTTTATCATTGAACAGCTTTACACCTTTGGCAAATGAAGCGCCATAAATGTCGAAAAAAAGATCAGCGCCTTTCTCCTTTACCTGTGCATAGGCAGGATCTGCTGCCATGTATTTTTTAAACGCATCATTGACCTCTGCTGCAATACCGGGATATTTTGTACTTAAATTGGCGTCTTTATAAATTGCAGCGTACACTTTGGCTTTCCAATACAGCACTTCAGGCTTGGTGCCTGTTTTGGCATCGGCTGCTAACTTGTCTACCTCAGTTTTGGCCTCTTCAAACCTGTTCAACAAAAATGTGCTCTGCACCTTTTTCAGGTCCTGTGCCGTGGCTGATTGCAGAGAAATGGCAAGCATGGAAAGCAATAAAAGCTTTTTCATAGTGGGTATGTTTGTTTTCAGTTGTCTATTATAATTAAATGATGAGGTAACATCTACTCAGCAAAGGGCGTGCCTATTTGCCGGGATCAGTTTCGGGTTCTCCAGTGGCTTCTGTTTCATCGGTGATTTCTGTTTCTGTACCAGGATTCACTATTTCACCTTCCTCCTCCTGTTCATCGATCTGCGAGATGGCTGCGATCTCATCCCCTTCGTCTATCCTGATGAGTTTTACGCCCTGCGTAGCCCGGCCTGCTTCCCTGATATCCCCGATACCAGTACGGATAGTGATACCCGATTTACAGGTGATGATGAGGTCTTCTTTCTCCGTCACGTATAAGATGCCAACGAGGCTCCCCGTTTTATCGGTTACATTGATGGTCTTTACTCCTTTACCACCGCGGTTGGTGATGCGGTATTCATCCACCGGCGTCCTCTTACCAAATCCTTTTTCACTAACCACCAAGATGGTCCTGGTAGCGTCTTCTTTATTGACACAGATCATACCTATGACTTCATCTTTTTCATCCTCCACTTCGATACCTGCCACACCAATGGCCCCTCTTCCGGTCGGGCGCACTTTTTCTTCCTGGAAACGGATGGCACGGCCGCTTTTCACTGCCAGCATGATCTCAGAATGCCCATCGGTCATCTTGGCTTCGAGCAATTCATCGCCTTCTACAATGGTAATGGCATTGACGCCGGTAGCCCTCGGGCGGCTAAAATCTTCCAGCGATGTTTTCTTGATGATACCTTTCTTGGTACAAAGTACGATATAGTGTTTTTGTACAAAATCCTTATCGTCTAATTTCTTCACATCGATGATGGTTTTTACCTTATCATCAGGCGGCAGTTGTATCATGTTCTGGATAGCCCTGCCTTTGCTTTGCTTTTCCCCTTCCGGTATTTCGTAAACGCGCAGCCAGTAACAACGTCCTTTTTCTGTAAAGAACATCATGGTGTCATGGGTAGAGGCAACAAATAAATGCTCTACATAATCCTCTTCACGTGTTTTGGATCCTACGGCTCCCCTGCCTCCACGGCGTTGCTGGCGGTACTCGGTTGCAGAAGTCCTTTTGATATAACCTAAATGTGAGATAGTAATTACAACATCCTCTTCTTCAATAAGATCTTCAATCCTCATTTCATCCGCCAGGTATTGGATTTCACTCTTGCGCGGATCTGCAAATTTGTCTTTTACTTCCTGCAATTCTTTTTTGATCAGTTCATAGCGGAGTGGTTCACTGGCCAATAATTCTTTTAATGAATTGATCAATGTCATTAGCTGATCATATTCTTCCTTGATCTTATCGCGCTCCATCCCTGTCAGGCGCTGCAGACGCAGTTCCAGGATGGCTTTGGCCTGTATCTCATCGATACCCCAGCCTGCATTGACCAGGTTGTCTTTGGCTGCATCGGGCGTGGATGAACTGCGTATTAACCTGATCACTTCATCTAAATGATCCAGGGCAATGAGGTATCCTTTTAAGATATGTGCCCTTTCTTCTGCTTTACGCAATTCGAATTTTGTCCTGCGGATGACCACGTCCATTCTGAATTCAATGAACTCACTGATCAGGTCCTTCAGGTTCATGATACGTGGCCTTCCCTTGCTGATGGCCACATTATTGATACCGAAACTGGTTTGTAATTCAGTGTATTTGTACAACTGGTTGATCACTACCTGTGCAACGGCATCCCTTTTCAGGTCAAGCACGATACGGGTGCCTTCGCGCATGTTACTTTCATTGTTCACATGGGCGATGCCTTCAATGGTTTTATCGTTCACCAGCTGCCCGATCCGGTCAGTCAGGTTATCCCTGTTGACTAAATAAGGTACTGCTGTGATGACCACCTGCTCCCTTCCGCTGGCCTTGGTATCTACATGGCATTTACCCCGTACTACTACCCTGCCTCTTCCGGTTAACAATCCTTCACGTACACCCTCCATGCCATAAATAACACCCCCGGTTGGAAAATCGGGCGCTTTTACGTAGGTGATCAGTTCTTCTACAGCAATATCTTTATTGTTGATATAGGCAATACAACCGTCCACAGCTTCGCCGAGGTTATGGGGCATCATGTTGGTAGCCATACCTACGGCAATACCTGATGATCCATTGACCAGTAATTGTGGGATGCGGGTTGGCAGTACGGTGGGTTCTTCCAGTGAGTCATCAAAGTTCAGCTGGAAATCAACGGTTTCTTTTTCAATATCATCCAGCATGGCTTCGGCTACTTTTTGCAGCCTGGCCTCGGTATAACGCATAGCAGCGGGCATATCGCCATCCTGGTTACCAAAGTTACCCTGGCCATCCACCAGCGTGTAACGCATGGTCCACTCCTGCGCCATCCTTACCAGGGTATCATAAATGGATTTATCACCGTGCGGGTGATATTTACCCATTACTTCCCCTACGATACGGGCAGATTTTTTATAAGGCTTGTTGCTGTGATTGCCCAGTTCATTCATGGCGTATAAAACGCGGCGGTGAACCGGTTTAAACCCATCTCTGACATCGGGCAGTGCCCTTCCCACGATAACCGACATCGAATAATCGATGTAGGCCGTCTTCATCTGTTCTTCTATATTGACCTGTATGACACGATCATTATCGTTCGTCTGCTCGGGTAACTGGTTTTCTTCCATGTCTTCGTTCTCGTACTTGATTTTTAGTTCAATAAGGGGGCTTATAGCCTCCCGATTTCAAGACGGCGAAGATACCTTTTTTAGACGGTAAAAAGCACCTGAAATGCCTGTTTTTTGACCCTGTTAACTAACTTTTTTTACACTGGATCCGCCACTTTTAGTGCTGCTGACTGAGGCGTTTCCCTTATAATGAAGATCACTGCCTCCACTGGCATGTGAAACGATCTCTTTATTTGCGGTAATGTGAATATCACTTCCACCGCTTGATGTGGCTGTGCAGTAGTCGGTCACCAGCTCATATCCGTGGATATCGCTTCCGCCACTGGCATCGATCGTTACTTTACCGGCCTTCCCGGAAATGGTGGCATCACTACCCCCGCTGGCCGAT
>JBHAFM010000051.1:0-10952 GCA_041856175.1 Sediminibacterium sp. | reverse complement strand
TTCTAAGCTGTATTGCTGGAGGTCATAATCATTGATGACTTTCAGCAGCTGCTGCGGGTAGGTCTGGCTGGTTGCATAACCTGCTTTTTTTAATCCCCTGGCCCAGCCTTCATAATCGGAGGGATCCAGCTTAAAGAGGAAGGCATAATGAGGCCTGCTTTTGAGGAAATCAGAATGATCCCGGTAGGATTCTTCCACTGTGGCATACACCCTGAAGCATTCTCCTCTTTCATCATCGTCATGATAGGTTTTAGGGCCGGTCCATTCGGTTTTGCATTTGATGCCAAAATGGTTATTGGAAGCTTTTGCCAGGTCGCTCTCTCCGTATTGCGATTCAAGTATGCCCTGTGCCAGCGTAATGGAGGCTGGTACGCCGGAGCGGATCATTTCTGCAATGGCTAATGCTTTATATGTATTGATATAAGCAACTGCTTTTTCTTTCTGTGCCCGGGCTGTTATGCATGCAGTGAGGCATAAAAACAACATCAGTTTCTTCATGCTTGTTTCTTTTTAACTAAGAGTAAACCATCCCTGAGGGTCAATAATACCTGTTCAGTTCTGGGATCTTTTTTCACGTGTTCATTAAAAGCCTGTATGGCTTTTGCATTTTTGCCGGTAACGGGTGTTGTCAATACCTCGCCATGAAACAGCACATTATCTGCCAGGATAATGCCCTGTTCGCTTAACATAGGCACAACCAGCTCGTAATAATCAATATAACCGGTTTTATCGGCGTCGATGAAAACCAGGTCCCATTTACGGTTCAGCTTCGGAATAATGTCTAATGCATTACCAGGGTGCAAATGTATCTGCTGATGGTACTTGCTTTTACAAAAGTTATTCCTTGCAGTAAGGGCATCTTCCTCCCGCAGCTCTATGGTATGCAGCTCACCATCTTCCTGCAAGCCTTGTGCCAGGCAGAGCGCGCTGTAACCTGTAAAAGTTCCTATCTCTAAAACGTATGCTGGCCTGAGAATAGTACTGATGAAGGAAAGAAATTTTCCCTGTACGTGTCCGCTGAGCATATGCGCCTGCGGATGGGTTTGCATGGTATGTTCATTGATTTGCTGCAATAACGGCTCTTCGGGGGCTGTGTATTGCAGCGCGTAGGCTTCAACCTGCGGGGGAATCAAAGGGGGGGTCATAGGCTGCAAATATATCTATGCATTTGATTTCTCAGGCTTAGAAATGAGCCATAAACCGGTAAAAGTGATTAAACCATTGATGATCAGCAGTTCCAGGCCGATTTCAAAGGAGCCGAATAAGGCCTTCTGGTATTTATCTATCAGCAGGCAGACCAGTGGGGAAAGAATGCATACAATGGGGACCAGCCTGTCATTTACCTGCCTTTTCAGTAAAATACCAAAGGTAAACAGGCCCAAGAGCGGGCCATAGGTGTAGGCAGCTACTTTTAATATCACTCCAATCATACTGCTGCTGTCGATCCATTTGTACACCATCACAAATAACAGGAAGAGCAAAGCAAAAAGCAGGTGGATCCGCTGGCGGATCTTTTTCTTTTGCACATCGTTCCAGTCATGGCGGCGTTGCAGGCCAAGGATATCAATGCAGAATGAGGCAGTTAACGCGGTGATGGCGCCATCGGCACTGGGGAAGAGGGCAGAGATCAGGGCGATGATAAAGATCACCGCAACAAGGTGAGGCATGTGGTTCAGTGCAATAGCCGGGAACAGTTTATCGCCACTTACAGCTACCTGCTGCGCGTTTGCAAAAAGGTAAAGCAGTCCTCCCAGGAAGAGGAACAGAAAAGTGGCTATTACCATGATAAAACCGAGCGTAACCACATTTTTTTGCGAGTCCTTTAACGTTCTTACAGAAATATTTTTTTGCATCATTTCCTGGTCCATCCCGGTCATGGTAATGGCAACAAATGCACCTGCCAGTATTTGTTTCAGGAAAAAAAGCTTGCTGTGCGGATCGGTAAAGAAGATAGTGGCATATCCTTTTTCCTGCATGGCATGCAGGCTGTCGCCAATACCCATGTTCAGGCTTTTAAGGATATACACAATGCAAATGATCAACCCCAGGAGCATACAGGATGTTTGCAGGGTATCCGTCCACACAATGGTCTTCACCCCGCCTTCATAAGTGTACAATAAAATCATCGCAAGGATAATGAGCGTGGTAAGCCAGAACGGTACGTGAAAGCTTTCGAGAATGGCATCCTGTAATATTTTTACCACAAGGTATAACCTGGCCGTAGCGCCTAATGTTCTGGAAAGGATAAAGAAAGAAGCTCCTGTTTTATAAGCGGTAAATCCCAGGCGGCTGCTGAGGTAATTATAGATGGAAGTAAGGTTCAGCCTGTAATAGAGTGGCAGCAATACAAAAGCAATGACAAAGTAACCGATCAGGTAACCGAATGTAACCTGCAGGTAAGCAAAAGATTCCCTGGCAACAGCGCCGGGAACGCTTACAAAAGTGACCCCGCTTAAGGAAGTGCCGATCATTCCGAAAGCCACCAGCATCCAGTTGCTGTTCCTGTTCCCGATAAAGAAAGATTCATTGTTGCTGTTCCTGCCGGTATACCAGGCCACTACCAAAAGGACAAGAAAATAAACGAGGACAAAAGAGAACAGCAATAATGGGGGCATGTGTTTTAGTTTATATAGTTATGGGGCTTAAGCGGTAAAGATAAAGATAGGTTACAAACCGAAAACATATCCTACTTTGCCGCCTGTAAAATGGTTGTATGAAAGAAAAACGCATAGCTGTTTTTTGCGGGTCTAAAAACGGAACCGATCCTTTATTTGAACAAGAGGCAAAACAGCTCGGAACTCTGATGGCTAAGCTGCAGCTCACCTTAGTGTATGGCGGCGGCAACAAAGGTTTGATGAGTGCAGTGGCGAATGCAGTGATGAATGGCGGCGGAAAAGTGATCGGGGTAATACCTGAAATACTGCTCGAATGGGAACACCAGCATGAAGGCATTACCGAGCTGCATGTGGTGTCCGATATGCATGTCCGTAAGAAGATGATGTATGAATTATGCGATGCTGCGGTCATCCTGCCCGGCGGCTATGGCACATTGGATGAATTTTTTGAGATGCTTACCTGGAATACTTTGCAGATACACAATAAAAAAATAATCCTGCTGAATGTAGCAGGATTTTATGATGACCTGGTTACTCATATCAGGAAGATGGCAGCGAAAGGTTTTTTATACGAGCACTGGCAGGAGCGATTGGTTGTTTGCAATGATGCAGCAACGGCTGTCAATGCCTTCCTCTGAGGTACATGCCAAACCCTGCCCTGAATACCGGTAAAGGGTCATTAAACCGATCGCGATAAGGCGAATTGGCATTCTGCAATACATCGATCATCAGGGTGATATAAGAGTACTGGCTTCCGATGATCCTGGTACCATAACCGATCCCTACGAGCAGGCTTCCCGCATTGTAATTGTATTTATAGGTTTGGTTGGTGGTCATATATTTTTGTGAAGAACTGATCCAGTTGAATTCGGGCTGCACCTGGAGGTGCAAAAAATTCACCGGCCATATCCTGAGAAACGGGCCTCCGCCATAATTAAAATTCCTGAAGCGGTAATGGCTGTAATCAGATGCATTCTGGGAAAAATAATTAACGTTCAGTGCAAAACCGGCATCCAGCCAGTTGTTGAGGCTGTAACCTATTTCAGGATTAAGTCCCACATTAAAGGAGCGGTTGGCAATGCCAAGGTTAAGGCTGGTTCCCAAAAAGATATTGTCTTTTCTGAATCCGTCTTTCTGCTGATTGTCATCGCCCTGGTTCTCCTGTGCATGCAGATGCATCGTTGACAATACAACAAAACAGGTCATCAGTATCTTCTTCATAAGCATCAGATTTTGTACAAACCTACTTAATTAGTCAGGTCAAATATTTTTCCTGCATTTAAAATATTGTTAGGATCGAATGCTTTTTTGATCTCGCGCATGAGGTGCAGGTTCGCATTGTGGAAGACTGTAGGCATGTATGGTTTCTGTATGAGGCCGATACCATGTTCTCCGCTGATGGTACCGCCGAGGCTTTTGGTCAGCTCAAAAAGGGCTTGCAGCGCACGGGTCATTTCAGGATTACCGTGGCTGTTCTTGATGGTAGGGTGATTGATGCGGATGTGCAGGTTGCCATCTCCGGCATGTCCATAGCAAACGGCTTTGAATCCGTATTGTTCGCCCAATGCTTTCACGCCTTTGATCAGCGCGGGCAGTTCCGCCCTGGGAACCACCGTATCTTCTTCAATGGTATATCCGCTTATTTTTACTGCTTCTGCCACACGGCGGCGCAGTTTCCATAACTCGTTTTTCTGCTGGGAATCATCTGCAAAAAAGATTTCGCCGGCTTCAAATTGTGTCAGCAGTTCAGCAATGGCTTCCATGTCGCCCATCAATACATCCATGTTGTTGCCATCCACTTCTATGATAAGGTGTGCCGCAATGGTATCGTTTACCGGAACGGCAGCACTATCAACAAATGCGCTTACAATTTTCAATGCATCTATCTCCACTAATTCCAGTGCACTTGGAACAAAGCCTGCACGAAAGATGGCGCTTACCGCTTCGCTTGCTTTTTCAAGTGATGCAAATGGCACCAGCATCAGCAGGTCATATGCAGGTAATGGGATCAGTTTCAACACAATTTTTGTTACAATGCCCAATGTACCCTCGCTGCCCACTAATAATTGCGTGAGGTTGTAACCGGTTGAATTCTTCAATACGTTTGCCCCTGTCCAGATGATCTCCCCGGAAGGCAACACCACTTCCAGGTTCAGCACATAGTCCCTTACCACGCCGTATTTGACTGCTTTTGGTCCACCGCTGTTCTCCGCAATATTGCCACCTATAAAACAACTGCCCCGGCTGCTTGGGTCAGGTGGATAGAACAGTCCTTTTTCTTTCACTGCATTCTGTAGCACTTCGGTAATCACACCCGGCTCGGTTGTTACCTGCAGGTTGCGTTCATCAATGTTGAGGATGCTGTTCATTCTTTCGCAGGAGAGGAGCACGCCGCCAAGTTGTGGCAGGGCGCCACCGCTCAGACCGGTACCTGCACCACGGGGTGTAACCGGTATCCGGTGTTCGTTACACAGTTGCATAACGGCTGCAATCTCCTGTGTAGTGCGGGGTTTAATCACTACTTCCGGTAAAAAGGACAAATGCTCCGTCTCATCATGCCCATAGTGAACCAGGTTCTCTTCGTCGGCAAATACATACGATTCACCAACAATGGTTTTCAACCTGTTCAGGTGTTCAATGGTTACCAATCCTTTGGGCCGGTTTGCCTGCATACGCCTAATTTTTTGTAAAAATAGAAGCTTGGGGGGAGATGTTTTTTACAAATCTTTCAAAAACCGGGTTTTATGGTTGGTGATGGTAACAGGATCGGCTTGAATATTTCGAAATTATATACCAATCTGCATAAACGCTTGATAAATAGTAAAGTGTAGCCCCAACACAAACAATTTGCCGAAAGCAGTAAAGCCCTATTTTTGCCAACTAACTAACGATTGTTCGTTTTATGACATTGCCTTCAATGATGCTATCAGACCAGACAGTGGCGGCTTTAGGTTTTGCTGCCCACCTTGATGTTCACTACCAGTTATCTCCTGAAGAACTCGTTGAACAGGCCGTTTTCGCCGGACAGGGGGTATTAAACGACACGGGTGCGCTTTGTATCCGTACGGGTGAGTTTACCGGGCGCAGTCCGCTTGACAAATTCATTGTAAAAGATGCTTTAACCGAAAACACTGTTCACTGGAACAATTTCAATATTCCGATAGAGGAGAAATACTTTTTGCAGCTGAAAAAGAAATTGCTGCAATACTTAGGCAGCAGGAAGGAAGTATGGGTAAGGGATGCTTATGCCTGTGCCGATCCTGCTTACCGAATGAACATCAGGGTAATCAATGAGCACGCATGGAGCAACCTGTTTGCGTATAATATGTTCCTTCGTCCCGAAGAAGAGGCGCTCGAGCATTTTGAACCCGACTGGCATATTATCCATGCGCCAGGCTTTAAGGCCGATCCGCTGACCGATGGCACCCGCCAGCACAATTTTGCTGTCATTTCCTTCACCCACAAGACTATCCTGATTGGAGGAACCGGTTATACCGGCGAAATAAAAAAAGGTATTTTCACGATCCTTAATTATGTATTGCCACACGATAACAATGTATTGAGCATGCATTGCAGCGCCAATATGGGTGCAAAGGGCGATGTGGCTGTTTTTTTCGGGCTGAGTGGCACTGGTAAAACCACACTCAGTGCAGATCCCGAACGTAAGTTGATCGGTGATGATGAACATGGCTGGACGCCCGGCGGTATTTTTAATTTTGAAGGTGGTTGTTATGCCAAGACGATTGACCTGAGCGAAGCAAAAGAACCTGAAATATTCCACGCCATCCGTCCGGGTGCATTGGTTGAAAATGTAGTTTTTTTCAACAGGACCAATACGATTGATTTCAGCAATAAAACCATTACAGAGAATACAAGGGTAAGTTATCCCATCCATTATATCAGTAATGCACAGGAACCCAGCATTGGCGGGCTGCCTAAAAATATTTTTTTCCTTACCTGTGATGCCAATGGCGTATTGCCACCTATCAGTAAATTGAATCCGGGGCAGGCCATGTACCAGTTCATCAGCGGGTACACGGCTAAAGTTGCAGGAACAGAAGCAGGTGTGACAGAACCTAAATCAACATTCAGCGCTTGCTTTGGTGCACCTTTCCTGCCACTGCACCCGGGACAATATGCAGCAATGCTGGGTAAGAAGATGAAAGAGCACCAGGTGAATGTATGGATGGTGAATACGGGCTGGAGCGGGGGCTGTTGTGGTATTGGCAGCCGGATGAAATTAGCCTATACGCGGGCTATGATCACTGCTGCTTTAAAAGGCCAGCTGGACCAGGTAGCTTATGAGGCGCATCCCGTTTTTGGCGTGATGATGCCGGCGAGCTGTCCCGGTGTGCCAGCAGAAATTCTAAACCCACGCAGCACATGGGCAGATGTTGCTGCCTATGATGCCAGGGCAAAAGACCTGGCGCTGCAATTCATCAAAAACTTTGAAAAATATGCCGCAGGGGTAGGCGCCGAGATACTGGCTGCTGCTCCTACACCATAACTGCTTATCATCCGCTTCATGCGGGTAAACTTGGTCTCTTCGATTGCTTTTTGTCTGTTACGAGAAACTCCGCCGCAAGGTGGAGTTTTCATTTTTACTGTGTAGTTAATTCACTACATCAAAAAGCAAATAACATTGATACAAGAATAATTGATTTCATTGTTTTTTACATGGTCAAATCTTGATCGCCTTTCTGTGTAATATCCCCCCTATAGCACAGTGCGCGGTGTGGCGTAATGGCGAATACAGGCGAATAATCATAAGAAAATCTGTGGCATTCCCGAAGTGGGATGAGTGGCTGTTATTTGCCTGGTATCACGTATTGTATCAATTATCTTGAAAATAATGCTTAACAGATGAAACAAATTTTACTCAGTTTACTTACGGTATGGATGCTCGGCGGAACGGTGATGGCACAGGCGCCGCAAACAAAGGTAAAGACCAGTAAGGGTCAGCAGTCCGAAAAAGGGTCACAATTGCGTTCGCAGGAAGCAGGTGAGCACGATGAACACGGCCGGCACCGCTTCTATAAAGACACTTTGCTGGCAAAAGCGGGCATCTTTTATGATTCCCTGTCATTAAAAGGTTACAGGGTGCTTACTACGGCTCAACTGCAGGGCAATCCCAATTACCTGGCTAAGTTTTCGACCAGCCAATCATTGGTGAATAGTTTGCTGCAGGAGAACGGCAGCAGGCTATTTTTAAATGGTGCCATGGGCATCAAAGATTCCATTACTATCGGCGGCCCCATGGTTGTGCGTGCACTTGTGAGCTTAGGTGCCGGCCTGAATGTGAATGGAGTAACCAATTTCAACGGACCTGTTAATGCCAATGGGTTTTTGAATGTGAGTGCACTGACAAGTTTAAATGCAGGTTTAAATGTAAAAGGTACTGCGAATTTCAGTGATTCTATCAATGTTAATGGAGCCATCAATGTGAATACACCCTTGAGCCTGGGCTCAGACCTGAATGTTAAGGGGATAACTAATTTGAATAAGTCTGTTACTATAGGCGGACCAGTGACTGTCAACGCACTCACAAGTTTAACTGCCGGCCTGAATGTAAGCGGTACTACCAGTTTCAAGGATTCTGTCAAATTCAATGGGCCGATCAATATCAATTCACTCATGAGTTTGGGATCGGGGCTCAATGTCAATGGCGCTACAAACCTGAATGGCGCTGTTACTGCCAGCGGACCCGTGACTGTCAACGCACTCACGAACCTGGGTGCCGGACTAAATGTGAACGGGCCTGTACTCTTTAACAATGGACTATCGTTGCCAATGCTGCCAGCAGGGCAGACTACCGATAGCCTGTTGACGATTGATGCTTCCGGAACAGTAAGAAAAAAAGATGCAGGTGCCCTGTTCAATCCTCATCCGTCTTTTACAACTCTTTCGCTGACTGGCCCACTCACTGGTACCACTGCCCAGTTCAGCAATGGATTCAGCCTGGGCAATACAGCCAATGGTGTGTACCAGTGGCAGATCACAGGAAGTAATCCTTACCTGGCACTGTCTACCGCCACCAATGCCAATGTATTCATTATACAACCCAACGGACATATTGGTGTAGGAACTTCCGCCCCCGGCGACTACCAAATGGCTGTAGAAGGCACTATTGGCACGAGGAAACTAAAAGTGACCCAAGCCAGCCCCTGGGCTGATTATGTGTTTGAACCCGCTTACCGGCTTAAGTCACTTTCCCAGGTAGAAACATTCATCAGGGAAAATAAACACCTGCCGGAAGTTCCTTCTGCAAAAGAGGTAGAAAAGAACGGGATTGATGTAGGGGAAACAGCCGCCTTATTATTAAAGAAGATTGAAGAACTGACTTTGTACCTGATCGATATGAAGAAAGAGAACGAAATGATCCAAAAGAAAAGCGAAAAACAGCAGACAGAAATAGAAGAACTAAAGAGGCAGATGCTCTCCAGCCATACCCGTTGATGTTCTCAATATGAACATATTGTAAGAAAGATAATGGTAATCATATGACGATTATTCGAAAAAAATGGCTGACCATATTATTGACAGGTAATGTTTGCATAGCGCAGGCTCAATCGCCTGCAGCAGACAGCACTGTAGCGAAAGTGATCCGGTTGCAGGATGGTACAATTCAAAAGACATTGGGCAGGCTGGACCACGCATATGCCAACATCAACAGGAAATTGGATCAACAAACTGCACATTACCTGGACAAGTTACAGAGACAGGAGCAGAAACTGAAAAGGAAGCTGGAAGCGATAGACAGTAGTAAAGCAAAAGCACTATTTGCCGGTAGCAGCCAATGTTATGAGAACCTGCAAGCTACTATGGGAAATGCCGGTAATAAATTACTACGCCTCAATCAATATGTACCTGGCCTGGATAGTATTTCAACCGCTATGAAGTTCCTTTCCGGGCACACTGGACTTGCACAAATAAAAAACCTTGGCAATGTTGCAGGTGAGTTGCAAAATAAAATGCAGGCTGCCGGGAGTATTAAACAGTTGCTGCAACAAAGAGCGCAGTTGCTGCACGAACAACTGGCGGGTGTTAAGCTTGGTAATTCTTTTAAGCAATTTAATAAACAGGTATACTATTATCAGCAGCAACTCAATGAATACCAAGAATTGCTGCAATCGCCCGATCAGCTGGCAGAAAAAGCACTTTCTCTTGTCAGGGAAATGCCTGCATTCAAAGATTTCATGAGTAAGAATAGTCAGTTGGCCCAATTGTTCAGGGTGCCGGGCGGTACAGGTAATAATTCCAATGCTTTAACTGGCCTGCAAACAAGGGCCTCTGTTCAGCAGCAGATCAATAGCCAGTTTGGATTGGGAGTGAATCCTCAGCAATTCGTGCAGCAGCAGGTACAACAGGCAGAAGGGACATTGAATGAACTGAAAAACAAAGTAAACCAGTTGGGTGGAGGCAACACTGAATTATCAATGCCTGATTTTAAACCGAATAGCCAGAAAACCAAAAGCTTTTGGCAACGGCTGGAATACGGTATCAACATACAATCGCAAAAGACCAACAGGTTGTTACCTGTTACCAGTGATATTGCATTAACAGTAGGTTATAAGCTGAATGATAAAAGTGTTGTTGGCCTTGGTACAGCGTATAAACTCGGATGGGGTGAAAACATCAGTCATATCAGGGTCAGTAGCCAGGGCTTAGGGCTCAGGTCTTATGCGGATATCAAATTAAAAGGCAGTATCTGGATCAGCGGCGGGTATGAATACAATTACCAGCAGGAATTTAAGAAGTTAACGCAATTGCAAAACCTGGATGCCTGGCAAAAGAGCGGATTGATAGGATTCAGTAAGAAATATAAGATAGGAAAGAAAAATGGGAACCTGCAGTTGCTATGGGATTTTCTGAGCTATAGCCAGGTACCTCAAACACAACCCTTGAAGTTCAGGATAGGCTATGTGCTGTAAGAATAAAACAAATAAGTTATACATGAGTCAACCAAATACACCATGAAGAGAAATTGCATTGAAAAAACGGTCATTTTCATTTGCCTTGTTTTTGTTCTTTCAACAAACCTTTCAAGCGCACAGGTAAACATACAAACTGGCAGCGCCACTTTTACCCTGCCTGTTTTTCAGTGGCAGGATGACAAGAGCCGGTTAAATGCTGTTGTGTCGCTGAATTATAATTCCGGGAATGGGTTAAAAACGACTGATGTGGCTTCCAATATAGGGCAGGGCTGGAACCTGATTGCCGGAGGTGTGATTACCCGTATGCAGATAGGAGAACCCGATGATCAAAAGCCACGTGACGGTGCAGTGGAAGATATGTATAAATACCCTGCCGGCTACCTGTACAATACCATGAGCGCAG
>JBHAFM010000050.1:0-3348 GCA_041856175.1 Sediminibacterium sp. | reverse complement strand
TCTATTTAAATGTAATGATTTTTTTAATTTTTTAAAACGTGTTAAATCAACAAAATGATAATTCTACAATACGCAGATGTAGCTCTCAATAAAAGCGAACAGGAATTCTAAATTCCCCGACAGGCGCACTTTTCTTTACTGGAACGGGGATGTCATCACTGATGAAAAAGGCCAAGTATCGGTTGATTTTTACACGGTTGAACCTCATTATGAATGATAGGACAACTGTAAATGTATCGCGCAGCCGGAAAGAAGCTTTATTGAAATCCTTCTGATTTTAGCCGGTGAATAATAGGTGAAACCTTAGCATTTTTTAAGTATTATCTTAGGGCAAGCATAGCTTCTTCAAAGTATATATCATCTCTTTGTAATGTTGACTCTTTTTGACAATTTTACCATCTCTATCAATTACAAAATGGGTTGGATAACCATTTAGCGCCAAATTTTCAGTCAGGAATTTATATTGATCCGGGACTGTTGAATATTCGAAAACGTTTGTCTTTAAAAAAGAATCTACTCTTTCTCTCTTATCCCAGCACAAACTAATAAAAAGAACATCCTTATTATTTAAATATTCCTCTTTTACTTTATTAAGCATGGGCATCTCTTTTACGCAAGGTAAACAGTTAATAAACCAACACTTCAAAACAATAATTTTTCCCTTAGTTGATCTCCGGGTATAAATTTCTCCGTTCATATCGGTAAATTGATAGTCTGGGAAATCAGTACCTTCTAATTTATAATAGCTGTATTCTTCAGCACCCCAATTTTCGATTGTTGTTTTGATATCGTTAATAACCGAATCTCCTAATCTATCTAACTTATAATAAATTGCAGCATCATTAGAAACAGATTTAACAGGAAGATATCGACCCGTTGATAACAACTTCAAAAAACTAGATTTAGAAATAATATTTGAAGCGCTATCAAGAGCTGTAAACTCATCATAGAACCTTACATTATCCTCTCTGTACGTTAGGAAACTCATTAAGTCTTTTACAATTGAAGATGGCTCCATAACAGGTTTGCCATAATCCTGCTTATGCGTGCAGGAACATGCTATAACGCTGATAAGAACGGCAAATAATTTAAGTTTCATTGAAGCATCAATTATTTTAGAATCAGGAGGCCTTGAACAAAGTTATCTTAAATCGAGAAAGCTTTGTCTACTTAAAACGCCGAATCATCTTAAAGCTTCACCCTCTTCTTGCTTGTTTGTCGGGATTTGGTCGTGTTTGATTCGTGCTTTACTCGCTTCCGCTTCGGTCTTTCTTCGACCTTTCTTCGAGTCCGCTTCGGGGTTTCTTCGGCCAGCTTCGAAGGTTGTTCAGTATTTACCGAAGAACCTTCGAATGTATAGCGAAGCTAGGACGAACCAGGCACGACTCAAACACGACCCAATCCCGGCCAATGCCGCATTTAGATTCGCTCAACCCCCTAAAAGCACGATTTTTTGGTGATAATAACATGTTATTCAAATAGTTACCTGGGGTTGTACAACCCCTGCAACCCTTAACGCCTCAAACCCCGATCTAAGTTTGCATTGTTAACACAACCACTGGTGGTCCCATCTGCAGCTGGAACTAACCAGTAGTAAAAATTCCGTTTTATTTCTAATTTTATAAGCATCGCTTCACTTTTTTCACCTCAATCCACTACTATGATTACTGATATAACTGCTGAAAAGACAAACACTGCTGTTTCGCTCAATCCATCCAAAATTATGCAGATAGGCATGGGCTTCTGGGCCTCCAAAGCAATGCTCACTGCTGTTAAGTTTGAACTCTTTACCCTGCTGGCCGGGGGATCGCTTTCTGCAAAAGACATCAAAGAAAAACTCAGTTTGCATTGTACTGACCGGCATGTATTTGACTGGTTGGATACCTTGGTTTCGCTAGGCTTTCTGGAACGCAAAGGCTTGCTGGAAAATGCGATCTATGCCAACGCAACAGACACGGATTCCTTCCTCGATAAAAACAAACCCAGTTACATGGGAGGAATTTTAGAAATGGCAAACAACCGCCTCTATCGATTTTGGGGCGATCTGGAAGAAGGGCTGCTTACGGGCGAGCCGCAAAATGAAGGAAAAGGTAATTCAGAGGGCAACATGGAATTCTTTAGCGAACTCTATAAAAATGCCGACAAACTCCAGGAGTTTATGAATGCCATGAGCGGTATTCAAACGGGTAATTTTATGGCGTTGGTCAATCAATTTGATTTCAGCAGGTACAACACTTTACTTGATGTGGGTGGTGCAGATGGATGGTTGAGCATACAAGTATGTTTGCGTCACCCGGGTATTCGTTGCATCACGTTTGACCTGCCTCCGGTAGAGTCGTTGGCAAAAAAGAAAATTGAAGGTTTTAAGTTGAACGATCGTATCAGTACAGCCAGCGGTAGTTTTTTGAACGATGGATTACCCAGAGCGGATATTATTACGATGGGCAATATTCTGCACGGCATGAACGAAGCGATGAAACAGCAATTGATACAAAAAGCCTACAGCGCCCTACCCGATGGGGGCGCCCTCATCGCTATCGAAAATGTTATTGATAACGACCGGAGGCAAAATGTGTTTGGCCTGCTCATGAGCCTGAATATGCTGATTGAAAACGGCGATGGGTTCGATTATAGCCTCAACGATTTTGAACAATGGACAAAAGCAGCCGGTTTTCAACGTGTTGAGTTAATGCCGTTGACCGGACCGGCGTATGCAGCGATAGCGTTTAAATAAGCTGTGGATACATCGCATACGTAGCAACTACGGTATGACAACGGAGACAGGATTGATCGGGGTCTCTATAAGGTAAGGATGAGGTCTCTATAAGGTATGATCGGGGTCTCTATAAAGTCTCTGTAAGGTCTCTATAATGTCCCTATAAGGTCTCTGTAAGGGTACTTTGTCCTATACTGAAATAATTTATCCAGTAATCAAAGATAAGGTGATTAAAAAAGCTTTGATAGCAATGAACCATCAAAGCTTTTTTAATTACTTCGGCGACTTTTGCAATAAAGCGCTAAGCCGCTTTCTTCATGGCGGCTCCTTTCATATGCTCTGCACAAAGTTTTCTTGTCATTTGTGTAGAAGCCATACCGCAGGCAGGGCATTTACCGGCTTTGGCACCGGTTGCTTTCATACAATGAGTACAATAATAAGTGCCCAACTGTACTTTGTCCGTCTTACAGCTGGCGCATTGTCCGCCATCTTTGGTAATGGCATAACATTTCGGGCAGGCCCAGGCTGCCGGATGCTGCACTTGCTTGGTTACTTTCTGTGCAGCAGCAGGAGCAGCAGCTGTGGCTGTTTTCTCTTGTGCAAAACTGATGGCCGCAATGGCTAAGAAGAAG
>JBHAFM010000049.1:0-13408 GCA_041856175.1 Sediminibacterium sp. | reverse complement strand
TCGAACTTTGTAGCCTGCGTTTGCAATTGGTATTGACCTATTAAGCTAACACCTGGCTTGTTGGCCGACCTGGCCAATGCTATTTGCTGGTCATAGACATTCTGCTGCAAAGCCACTGCTTTCAGATCGGCCCTTTTCGTTTTGGCTTCGTTAAAAACAGCTTCTTCCGTTGGAACGCTTTCAGTGGGCAGGGGCAGGGTCAATGAATCGGTGAGCAGTATGTCTTTTAATGAATCGAGTCCTATGAGGACTTTCAACTGCAATTGATTCACTTCAATGGCATTTGATAATTTCAGCAGATCAGGCTCTAAGTTTTTTACAGAAGTATATGCCCGCAATGTATCTACCCGCAGTGCTTTACCCTGGGTCAGCAATGACCGGGTATCCTGTAAGGCTTTTTTGTTACGGTTCAGGCTTTCCTTTTGGAGGTTGACGCGTTCCTGCAAAACCAATAGCTGCAAATAAGTGAGTTGGACAAAAGAGGCCATCTCGTTTTCTTTATCTGTAAGCTGCAACCTGCTTTCTTCCTGCAACAACTTAGCATGCGCCAGCGATGCTTTTGCAGCCGGGTTGTACAAAGGCTGTACAACAGACAGGGCAGCAAGCGCCTGGTCCTTACCGCCAAACCTGCCGTAAGGGATTTTACCTGTTGCGCCGTTGCTGCCGAAACCAAAAAAAGCAGGCTGTAAGAAATAATGAGACACCTGGCCTGTTGCAGCAATGGTTGGCAGGCGCATACTTTGGGCTATACGGATCTGTTGCTGTGATTGATCAACGCCTAATTGCGCCGTTTTGATGTCGCGGTTATGCTGAACAGACAGGGATGCTGCATCCTTCATGGAAAGTTTCAGCGGGAGGTCCTGTGCATTTACAGCATAGGACAACAGGCAGAGTACAAGGAATATAATACCTGTATAAATAAAATGCTTGAGTTTATAGTTATAACTGGTCATGTCTTATGAATTCGATTGATTGATAAAGGTTGATGACGGCAAGACAGCCGCTTTCTTTTTGTGCGGCCGCGAGAAATAAGAATACACAGAAGGGATCACATAAAGTGTCAGTATGCCTGCAAACAATAGTCCCCCCACCACAACAATACCCAACGAAGTTCTGCTGCCCGATGAAGTGCCTAATGAGAGGGCAATGGGTAAAGTGCCGAAGATCATTGCCAGGGTAGTCATTAAGATAGGCCTGAACCTTGAAATGGCTGCTGCCAATACGGCTTCTTTCACAGGCAAGCCTTCTTCTTTGCGTTTGTTGGCAAACTCAACGATCAGGATACCGTTCTTGGTGATCAGTCCTATCAGCATGATGATACCGATCTCACTGAAGATATTGATGGACTGGTGCGTTACCCAAAGGCTGAGCAAAGCGCCGGTGACGGCCATGGGAACTGTCAGAAGAATAATGAACGGATCTACCAGGCTTTCAAATTGTGCAGCCAATACCAGGTAAATGAGTATGATGGCAAAGATGAAGGCAAAAACCAAACTGGAACTGCTTTCTGTAAAGTCGCGGCTTTGTCCGGCTAAAGCAGTCCTGAAATTTTTCGGCAGCACTTTACCTGCAATTGAGTTCATCTCTTTAATAGCTTCTCCTAAGCTCACACCTGCAGCAGGTGTTGCAGAAATAGTGGCGCTGTAAGATTGATTGTAACGGTAAATAGCAGGCGGGCTCACACTTTCTTTCCGGCTCACGAGGTTATCTAAGGAAACCATTTCACCATTCCCTGCTTTCAAAAAAAGGGAGCTCAGGTCGGTAGGGGCGGAGCGTTCTTTTCTTTCGAGCTGGCCAATTACTTCGTATTGCCTGTCGTTATAAATAAAGTAACCGTAACGCCTGCCGCTCAATGCCAATTGTAAGGTCCGGCCAATTTCCTGCGTGGAGATTCCTAACTGCGCGGCACGCTGGCGATCAATGCTGATACCTATTTCAGGACGGTTGATTTTAAAATCAGGGTTCTGGAAACTGAGCTTTTTACTTTGGTAAACCTCACCCATTAATTTAGGCGTGATATCAATCAAACTTTTCAGATCAGGCGCCTGTACCACATATTCCAATGGTTGTGAACTGGAAAAGCCACCGATGGTTGGTATCTGGATAGGGATGCAGATCACATTCCTGAAACGGCCCGATGCCGCCACTAATTTCTGAAATACCTGCGCCTGTGTTAACCCGCTTTTCCGGTCCTTCGGGTCTTTCAGGAATATCCATTGGAACCCGCTGTTCACAGGCAATACAGCATTGCCTGATGAAGCGGCAATGGCAGCGTAAGTGCGGTTTTCATTCAGGTCGGGAATAGAGTCCGCTACATAATTGCTCACTTCTTTCATGGTTTCCGACATGCTCTCATAGGAAGTGCCTTCCGGGGCAATGACGGCAAGACCCACCATGGACCTGTCTTCCAAAGGCGCTAACTCAGAAGGCAGTTTGGGAGCGAGGAAATAAGCGATGGCGAATGATAACAGCAGGATGACAAAGCCCAGCCACCTGAATTTGAAAAACGATTGCAGTGTTTTGGCATAACCGCTGTTCAATGCTTCGAACCAGGGTTCTGTTTTACGGTACAGCCAGCCATGCGTGGCTCCTTTCTTTAGCAGGTAGGCGCTCATCATGGGAGATAAAGTAAGGGCTACAAAAGCAGAGATGAGTACCGAGCCGGACACTACAATGGCAAATTCTTTGAACAGCTGGCCAGTGATGCCACCTAAAAATAAAATGGGTAAAAATACGGCCGCCAATGTGACCGTAGTAGAAATGACCGCAAAGTAAATTTCATCGGAGCCTTTCCGCGCTGCTTCCAGCGGTGTCATTCCCTGTTCCACTTTACTGTAAATATTTTCGAGCACCACGATCGCATCATCCACCACTAAGCCGATGGCCAGCACCAATCCCAGCAGGGTCAGCACATTGATGGAGTAATGGAAGATATACATGATGAAGAAAGCGGAAATAATAGACACGGGAATAGCTACCAGCGGAATAATGGTGCTGCGCCAGTCTCTCAGGAAAAGAAAAATGATCAGTGCCACTAACCCGAAAGCGAGTAATAAAGTTTCTTCTACTTCCGATAAAGAATTGCGCACAGGAACGGTGAAATCCTTCCCTAATGAAATGATATATTCTTTCGGGGCCGACTTCACAATATCAGCAAACCGCTTCTTAAACTCTTCCACGATAGCAAGGGAGTTGGCGCCTCGCTGGGGTTGCACGCCGGTACCCACACCATAACGGGCGGTCTGTCCTTCACACACGATCATTGCAGTGCGTTCATTCTGTGATGACATGATGGCTGTGCCCACATCCTTAAACCGGACGATGGCCCCGTCTTTCTGGCTCAGGATCATGTTGTTGAAATCGGCTTCGGTAACGAGGCGACCTTCGGTCCTGAGCGTGACCTCCGTATTTTCACCCTCGATGCGACCGCTGGGCAGGTCCACATTTTCTCTTTGCAGGGCGGCCTGTATATCGGCAGGGGTGAGGTGATAGGCGGCTAACTTAACGGGGTCCATCCGCAAACGCATGGCACGCTTGCGGCCAGCATAAGAATCAACGAGGCGCACACCGGAGATGGACTGCAGCCTTTCTTTGATATTGATGTTGACAAAATCAGTAATGTCTTCCAGGCTCTTGGTATCACTCTGTACAGTGAGGAAAACAAGGAAGTCGTTAGGGCCTGCTTTTTCTACGATCGTGGGTTCGATATCGGAAGGTAATTGCTGCCGCGACTTGGACACTTTATCCCTCACATCATTGGCCGCCGCTTCGAGGTCGGCGCTCAAATTGAATTCAACCGTAATAATACTCACCTGTTCTCTTGATACAGAAGACATGGCGCGTATGCCATTGGCTTCGGCCACGGCCTCTTCGAGGGGCTTGGTTACCTGTGAAGCAATGATATCAGCGCTTGCACCAGGGTAAACGGTGGTGATCGTGACAATGGGAGAATCGGTAACAGGATATTCTCTTGTCCCGAGGTACGTATAGCCTACAATACCAAAGAGAACCAAAAGAACGGACATAACCCCGGCCAGTATGGGCCTGGATATGCTTATTTGCGAAATAGCACTCATAAAAATGTTGTGTTGGTTAGTTGATGACCTGGTGTATGTTTTTATTACCCGGCCTGCCGGATACTATTTTAATGTTACAAACCTTACTGCCGAACCGGGCATCAGTCTTAAAAGATTGCTGGTGATAACCGTATCCCCCTGCTGAAGCCCTTTCAGCACTTCTACTGCATAGGGATTCCGCTGGCCTATTTCAATCGGAACCAACTGTACCAGGTTGTTCCTGGAAACATATACACTGTAACCCTGGGAAGAAGGGATCATGGCCTGCGAAGAAACCATCAGTGCATTGGTGGAAGGATGTAAGGACAGGTTCAGCCTTGCACTCTGCCCGGGGATCAATGTGTTGCCGGGGTTACGGGCAATGGCCCTGACCAATAGTGTTCTTGTATTCGGATCTAATTTGGATTCCCGGGAAACTACCCTGGCGGTGTACTGTTTGTGATCGGAGGTCACGGTAAATTTCTGTTCGCTGCCCAATGCAATGGTGTTGGTGTATTTTTCAGGCACGTTGAAATCTATTTTTACCAGGTTGTTATCCTGGATATTAGCCAATACCGTGTTGGTAGAAACCACTGCACCGGGATAGGTGTTCAGCAGCCCTATTTTTCCGGCAAAGGGGGCTCTGATGCGTGTTTTGCTGATGAGCACCTGCAGTTCAAGGATCTGGGCCTGCAATACTTTCAGGTTGGTAAAAGCCTGGTCATAATCCTGTTGCACCACTGCTTCGTGTTTGATGAGGTCGTGCAGGCGTTCTTCATTGAGTATAGCTAATTTTTCCTGCTGGCGGAGTTTTTCCAATTGCGCTTTCAGGTCGGCATCATCCAACTGGAAAAGCAGGTCGCCCGCCTTTACTACAGCGCCTTCTTTGGCGTGTACGACAGTGATCTTTCGTGTGAGTTCACTCACAATATCCACCTGCTGGTTGGCAACAAGGGTACCGGTTATTTCTATGTCATCGGTTAAAATAGAAGGCTGGATGATGGTACCGTCTACGGGCGTTGCCTGCGGAGCTGCGGCGGGTTTGCTGATAGCAGGTTCTTTGGCTTTAGCCACACAGCCGGACAGGGAAATCAGCAGCGCCAGGGTGCCGGCTAAGAAAAAGAGGGGTCTGTTCAATTGTAACGTGTTCATTTGTCAGGTATTTTTAGATTTATTCAAATGCTTCAATAAATAAAAGCATACTTTGGGGCAATTATGTAAGAAGCAGGACACAAATGTATTGAAATATTCAAATAATTCAATAAATAGAATAAAAAAAAGAGCATTATATTTTCAGCCCTTCTAAGAACTTAATATAATCGGTGATCACATCATTGTTCAAAGAGTACCGGACATTACGTCCATCTTTGTCGGACGAGATCAGTTCTGTATCTATTAATAATTTGAGGTGGTGGCAGATGGAGGGCTGGGCCAGGTTGATTTTTTCATTGAGGTCAACACAGTAGAGGCAGTCCTTGTTCTTTTTGATTTCTTTGAGGATTGTCAGCCGGTTGGGGTCGGCTAAGGCTTTTGAGATCTTCTCCGCTTTTTTGCTATCCATCGCACAAAATTTATGCAAAGTAACGAATTTATTTATTCAAATAAATGAATTTTTCAGCAATGCCCCCGGAACGGGGCATTAATTGAAACAATAAGATAGTGAACATGCTGCCTTTTTTTATACTAATTTTAAAAGCTAAGCTGTTTAACACGGGCCTGATGCGAGCAACCATAGCTGAACAATAAAATAATGTATCATGATGGATATTTTAAAGGCAATTGAGGACTGGGCAGCCGGTTTTTTTGGTATCGGACAATTTATGAAAATCCTTAATTCCAGTGATTATAAATCTTTTCTCACCTATGAAGGAATTATTGCCGTCATCAGCCCGCTTCTCCCCATCGTTTTAGTGATAGAGCTAGTAGTGACTTTGTTGTATGAAAGGTTCAAAGTGATTGATTATAAGATACCCTTCTTTTCTTATCTGTTTAATGCCTTTATTGGCCGGTTCATTGCTATTGCCGCGACTGTATTTTGCATCGGCCTTTTTGAAAAACATGCCATTCTTACAACAACATTTACCTGGTACTGGTTTATTTACGGTTACATTGTCTGGGAATTTGGCCACTTTATTTATCATTATTTGGGCCATAAAGTACGCTTGTTCTGGTGTTTGCATTCCACTCATCATGCTCCCCAGGGCATGAACCTGTCTATTTCCTACGCGCATTTCTTCTTAGAAGGGCCTTATGCAGATGTGATAAGAACTACCGTGTGCATCTTACTGGGAGTTAGTCCCTCTATGTTATTCGTCATTATGTTTATTGATGGTTTCTGGGGCGGGTTCATACATATTGGCGAGCAACTGGTTAAAGATGGCAGGTTGGGGTTCCTGCATAAATTTATCCTTACGCCTTCCCACCACCGGGTGCACCATGCCAAAAATCCACTGTACATGGATACTAATTTTTGCAACCTCCTGAATATATGGGACAGGGTTTTTGGCACTTATCAACCGGAAGACAGTAATATTCGCATTGAATATGGTATTACCAGGGAAATGAGACCAAACAGTTTTATCGATAGTTATTTTGGAGAGATTGGCGCTTTGATAAAAGATGTGCTCAAAGCGCCCGGTATCAAAAATAAATTGCTGTATATTTTTATGCCGCCCGGATGGAACCATACCGGCGAACATAAAACCGCAACTAAAGTGAGGAATGAATTTATTGGCCTCAGGCGTTAACTAATGTAAAGCAGGTTCATTACTTACTGTTCATCCACACTATTATTAAGCCAGCGCCAATATTTTAGCACACCCGGCACGGGGTACGGGTTTAATTAAGTTGGCGGTGAGCGGGGTTCCAAACTCAATCCCGATGGCCAGCATTAAACTGGCTGAATCGGTGAGCGGCGTATCGCCCTGCATTTGAATGGTGTGGCTTTGGGCTGCTGCTGGTGTTCCTGACAGGAGCCAGTCTGATTGAATCACATTGGTGTAATATTCACCAGGTGCTGTAGCGGCCTGGTAGCCCAGTTGGCCGGGTACCAGATCGGGAATGACTCCCAGGGAAAGCACTAAGCGGAATAGCGGGTGTGGCCAGTAAGGATGGAAATTGATACCTGGGATCAGTTCCGGGACCTGTACAGTTGCCTTGCCCGATTTCCTCGAAAGTGTATAATGCAAGGGATGCCTGATGAGGGCATCAAAATTCGTTTGCCTGTTGAGTTGAAAGCCTTCCAGTAAACGCCGGTTCTTAGAAAAAAGAATATGCCTTTCTCCCAACGGGTTAACAGTATCTGTTAGCTGGATGATCTTTGCCAAAGCATTCAGCGGACCGGAAATATTATAATCATTCAGGTGTGCCACAGGAAATAAAGCGGCTTTGATGCTGCCGCCTGCTTTGGCACAACCACCCCATTCCGCATTGAGGAGCCGTGTTTTGGTGAAGGCAGGAGATTTTTTGATCTTTTGCTTGCTGGCGCCTCCTTTGGTACGCATCACGAGTTGGTCCACTCCCCGCATTTTATACACGGAGACATTACTGAGGCTGCCTGCAAAGGAGTTCAAACCATCTAACTTGGCCATAGCATCGTTTTAATTTAGCATCGGGACAAATTAGTATAAAAACTTGTTATAACCCAATCTTAAAACTAAGATAACCCATAGATAAGCCATATACTGTTTATAGTAGCTTATCTATGGGTTATCTACGAATAAAACACGAAACGAGTATAAGCCAGGAATCCATCCTGGCCAAAGCGTTGTGCGGTTGTAAAAACTTCCTGCAATTAAATTAAACAGGCAGATGCTTTACCGCCTGGTGTTAATGCCGGTGTTTAAACATTGCATTTTATTTCAGGGGTTACTGATAAAGGAATATCTTCATTGCGCGGGTATAAAAGAGTTATTGTAACTATATTGCCAAAACGAAATAACACTGCCATCCAATAATAAATTCTATCTACCACCATCATCTAACGAAACAATCCTTTTATGTCATCACAAACGCGTTGGTCACAATTTGGCGTACTTATTTCTGTTTTCTTTTTTTGGGGCTTCGTAGCAGCCAGCAATGATATCCTGATCCCGGTCTTTAAGGAAAAACTGCACCTCGAGCCCTGGCAGTCTCAAATGATTTCTTTTGCGTTTTATATAGCTTATACAGTGGGTTCCCTTATTTACTTTGGACTTAGCAAAGCAAACAAGGGCGATATCTTAAATAAAATAGGGTATAAGAACGGCATTTGCCTCGGATTGGTTATTTCTGCCGTAGGCACTTTGCTTTTTTACCCGGCAGCACAAACTGCTTCTTTTGCTTTAATGATTTCGGGTTTATTTGTGGTGGGTCTGGGTTTTTCCCTGCAACAAACTGCTGCCAACCCTTTGGCCATCGTGATGGGGCCCCCGCACCAGGGCGCTCAAAGGCTTAGCTTAGCCGGAGGTGTTAATAATTTTGGAACTACCATTGGTCCCGTTTTGGTGAGCCTTGCGATCTTTGGCTCTGTTACAGGAGGCGCAGCAAAAGTGGCCGACATCAGTTCCGTAAAAACCCCTTACCTGATTTTAGGCGGCCTGTTTTTGCTGGTTGCCATCATCTTTAAAGTTTCTTCTGTGCCCAACCAGATCAAATTAGATGAAGAGACGGAGGAAAGTAAACTGAGTACCCCAACGGATATTACCGACCACCTGGTGGTTCCTTCAAAGAAAGGTGCACTGAATCATACCCAGCTGGTGTTGGGAATGATTGCCATCTTTGTGTATGTAGGAGTGGAAGTATCCACCGCCAGCAACCTGCCACTGTTCATGAAAGAACATTTAAAAGGGACAGACGGAGCGGAGTTCCCTACTGAAAATATCGCTCCTTTTGTTTCGCTTTTCTGGGCCAGCCTCATGATGGGCAGGTGGACATCTTCCGTGGGGGCCTTTAATTTAGGTAAGGGGATGAAAACCCTGCTGAAACTGCTGATGCCCTACCTGGCATTCGGGGTTTTTCTTTTGATCAATAAACTGGCGAACCACGACATTACTCCCTTTTATGTATATGCGATTGTGATCATCGCCCTTATCATCGGCGACCTGCTGAGCAAAGGCAACCCAGCCCGCCAGCTGCTGATCTTTGCCTTACTGGGCATTACTGCACTGGCAATAGGAATGGCAGCGGATGGCATGGTAAGCGTGTATGCTTTTATCAGTGTGGGCTTATTTTGCTCCACACTGTGGCCCTGTATTTTCACCCTGGCTATTGCAGGCTTAGGCAAGCATACCAACGAAGGCTCCAGCTTTTTGATCATGATGATCATGGGTGGAGGCGTCATCAGTCTGCTGCAGGGCTTCCTGGCCTCCAATCATATATTGGGCATTCAAATGTCCTACTTGGTAGGGGTGGCCTGCTTTGCTTACCTGGGTTTTTATGCAATCAGGGCCAAAGCCATTTTAAAAGCGCAGGGAATTGATTATGATGTGCAGAGTGCCGGGGGGCATTAAACAACTAAACTTTCTGGTATGAAAAAAACATTGTTTCCGATGGCAGCAATGATCATGCTGCCTGATTATAGAATGCTGTAAATCATTGTAACTTCTTTAATTACGCACCTGGCCATTTCCCCGGATCACCCATTTTTCGGTGACTAATTTTTCGAGTGCAAAAGGCCCCCTGGCATGGAGTTTCTGGGTAGATATCCCGATCTCTGCACCGAGGCCAAATTCTTCCCCGTCGGTGAAACGCGTGGAGGCATTGGCGTAAACGGCTGCTGCATCTACCTGTTGTAAAAAGCGCTCACAGTGTTTTTTATTCCGCGAAACAATGGCTTCTGAATGTTTGGTTGAATAGCGACGGATATGGATCAATGCCTCATCTATGTCTTTGACCACTTTGACGGCGCATTTCAGGCTGAGAAATTCCCGCCCGAAATCTGCCGGCGCTGCTTTTTGCAGGTAAGGATACCCTTTTAATAACGGGTAAGCTTTTTCATCTGCAAATATTTCCACCTGGTGCGCTTCGAATAAGGGTTTAAGCTGCTGAAGAAAATCTTTGGCCACTGCTGCGTCTACCAGTACGGCATCCATGGCATTGCAGACAGAAGGCCTGGATACTTTTGCATTCACCACAATGGATACTGCTTTCTGCAGGTCTGCCTGTTTTTCCACATAAACATGACATACGCCTGCTCCTGTTTCAATTACAGGAACTAAGCTGTTCTTTCTTACATACTGGATCAGGCTGTCTGAGCCGCGGGGGATCAGTACATCTATATATTTGGTGGCATGGAACAGCACCTGCACTGTTTCACGGTCCGAAGGTAACAGTGTGACACAGTCGGGGTCTATTCCCTGTTCTTTCAAGACTTTTTTGATCAGCGTTACTGCTGCCTTATTGGTATGTTCAGCTTCACTGCTGCCTTTCAGTACGCATGCATTCTGGCTGCGCAGGCACAAAGCTGCAATATCAAATGTTACATTGGGCCTTGACTCATATATAACACCAGCTACTCCTAATGGCACGGCTATTTTTTCGAGCAACAGGCCATTGGGCAGGGTACGGCGTTCCAGCACACGGCCGGAAGGATTGGGTAATTTGCTGATGTTGCGGATGCTGGCTGCAATATTACTGATGCGTTCTTTGTTCAATAACAAACGATCGGTCTTTGGATTGCCAGGTTCCTGCCTGGCAATGTCTTTACGGTTGGCAGCCAGGATGCGTGTTGTATTTTCTTCTAAGCTGTCCGCCAGCGCACGCAATGTTTTTTTCAACTGCGCATCTTTCAGGTTCCGGAGCGCTACTGCGGCTTCATAGGTTTTGATAATAAGGTCTTCGACTGTTTTCATGTACTGGCGCTTGTAAGTTAGAATACCACTATATCATCTGCATGTGCAGCGATTACATTTTTTGTAGAGAGGTTTGCTGTGAGATCAGCGGCTGAGAGCTTCACTTTTGCCACACCAATGATCTCGCTTTCTTCATTCATCAGTTGAACGATCTCGCCGCTACTGAACCTTCCCTGTATTTTTGCAATGCCGATGGTAAGCAGGCTTTTCCGCTGCAGCAATGCTTTCGCCGCGCCCTTGTCGGTCATAATGGTGCCGATGGTAATGGAACCGCTGGCCAGCCATTTCTGGCGTGCTTTCAGGTTGGAAGGCTGTGGCAGGAAAGTAGTACCGGCTTTTCCGTTCAGGGCGGCAGTGAACGGAGATGCTGCGTTTAATCCGCAAATAATCACTTTAATTCCCAATGATACTGCCAGCTTCGTAAAGGTCAGCTTGGAGATCATGCCACCCAGCCCGAGGCTGCTTTTATCCGTTTTCACGTATGCCATGACCGACTGGTCAATTTTATCAATAACGGGAATGATCTCTTTTTGATCATTCATAAAACCACCCACAGAAGTACAGATGAATAAGGCCTCCGCTTCAAAACCAATGGCAAGGAGGGTAGCCAGTTCATCATTGTCGGAAAATTTCAGTTCTACATTGCTGACAAGGTCGTTCTCGTTGACCACGGGCAGGATACCATTCTGCCAGAAAGTATGAAAGGTTTCTTTGAGCTGCAGGAACTGTGATCTGTTCGAAAAATGATGCCTTTCACAGAGCGCCTGGGCCACGGGGATCTGGTAAGTAGCAAAATACCGCTGGTATAACTGGATAAGGAGGGGATTGCCGATGGCTGCGGCAGCCTTGCGTTCTGTTAATGTTCCTTTGTAGTTGCTGATATAGGCTTTGCCGCTTCCTACAGCGCCGCTGGATACCAGTACAATATGGTAATTAGCAGCAAGGCCGGCAATTTCAGCGGCAATTTTTTTGATAACAGCGCGATTGATCTGTCCATTGCTTCCTGTGATGACGGCAGTCCCCAGCTTGATAACGATGACCCGCTTTTGCATGGTGCAAAAATAAGCGATAAAGGGCAATGGGCCTCTCACATACCAGGTACCAGTCCTGATCAGCTTCCCCAGCGTTATCCTATAGCTGATTACGACAAATCCCGGGTAAGAACTTTGGAAATGTCCAATTCCTGTCGCCCCGTTTGTTATAAGGGTGTAGTTCCTACATTCAATAACAATTAAAACCATTGACATGAGAAAAGTGCATGCATTTAATTTCGTTACGCTTAATGGCTATTTTGAAGGGCCCAATAGCGATATCAGCTGGCACAGGCATGGTGCAGAAGAAAATGAATATGCTGCTGAAGGGCTTAAATCGGGTAGTACGCTTCTTTTTGGACGCAAGACGTATGAGATGATGGCAGGTTTCTGGCCAACACCCGATGCCATTAAAAGAGATCCGGTCGTAGCAGCAGGAATGAATAATGCAGATAAAATTGTCTTTTCAAGAACGCTGACAAAAGTGGCGTGGGAAAATACAAGGCTGGTGAAAGACAATATGGTGGAAGAAATAAAGAAACTGAAGCGAATGCCCGGGAAAGATATGACACTGCTGGGCAGCGGAAGCATTATAACCCAGCTTGCTGAACAGGGGCTGATCGATGAGTACCAGGTCATGGTGGATCCTGTTATCATAGGCAATGGCACGCCAATATTCAAAGGTATCAGGCACCAGCTGGACCTGAAACTTATAGAGACGAAAACATTTAAGAGCGGGGTTATTCTTCTTTGCTACAAGCCGATGGGAAAGTGAGTGGCCGCCCCGGGCACTTAATGCATATATTTAATCATTAAAACCAAAACAAAATGGATGAGTTTGTATTATTGTTCCGCATGGACATTATAACCAAAGAAGCCCAGCCTTCCCCGGAACAATTGCAGGTATACATGAAACAGTACTATGACTGGGTGGGTGGTATTGCCGCCCAAAACAAATTCAGCGGTGGTACAGGCTTATCAACCGAAGGCAAAGTGTTAAAGGCAAACAATGTAGTAACAGACGGGCCTTATGCTGAAATCAAGGAATCAATTGCCGGTTACATTATTGTAAAAGCAAAGGACTTTGACGAAGCGGTCAGCCTTGCAAAAGATTGCCCGATGCTGCAAGCCGAGGGCAATAGTGTGGAAGTGAGAAAAATTACAGGAACGCACAACAAGGATTAGGATTACCAAAGGCCGCTGTATATTTTTGCAGAGGCCTTTTATATATGGAACATGGCGAACTGATACCACATTTATTCAGAACAGAATACAGGAAAATAATTGCGGTCCTTTGCAAGCATTTTGGATTTGACCAAATGGAGGTTGCAGAAGACATTGCAAGCGATACATTTCTGACGGCGGCACAGACCTGGGGACTGAATGGCGTTCCGAAAAATCCAACTGCATGGTTATACAATGTTGCAAAGAATAAAGCAAAAAATCATTTGCGCCGAAATGCTGTATTTGAAAGCAAAATTGCCCCGGAATT
>JBHAFM010000048.1:0-21709 GCA_041856175.1 Sediminibacterium sp. | reverse complement strand
CTTAGCCAAAACAGCAGACGCCGCAGCTCACCTGGCCAAGCAATTTGCTAATCATACCGTACAAAGAAAGTATGCTGCCTTGGTATGGGGCGATATACAGGAAAACCAGGGTACCATTGAAGCGCATATTGCACGTCACCGCCAATACCGTAAAATGTTCGATGCTTATCCGGAAGGCGAGATCGGCAAACATGCCATTACCCACTACCGGGTGCTGGAGCGTTTCAACTACGTAACCCTGGTAGAATGTGTATTGGAAACCGGTCGTACGCACCAGATACGTGTACATATGAAACATATTGGCCACACGCTATTCAATGACTGGGAATATGGCGGTGATAAAATATTAAAAGGCACCATCTACAGCAAATACAAACAGTTTGTTGACAATTGTTTTACTATTTGTCCCCGTTGTGCCCTCCACGCCAGGACGCTGGGATTCATTCATCCATTAACCAATAAGGAAATGTTCTTCGAATCGCCGCTGCCGGATGATATGCAACAGGTCATTGACAAATGGAGTAATTATGTCAATAACAAGAAGTAGTTTGCGGTGTATTGTTTGTGTTTAACTTTATAAAATATTTACCGCTAATAATAAACCACCGTCTCATTAATAACAACAAAACATAGACCTATGAACGACATACGCAATAACTGGACATTAGCTGAAATCAAGGATATATACGATACCCCTTTGCTCGAACTCGTGTTCCGTGCAGCCGCCCTGCACCGCAAACACAACGATACTGCCGAGGTGCAGGTTTGTACCTTATTAAGTATTAAGACAGGAGGCTGCAGTGAGGATTGCGCGTATTGTCCCCAGGCCGCCCGCTACAACACCGGTGTGGACGTACAGGCATTGATGAAGAAAGATGAAGTATTAGCCTATGCGCAGAAAGCAAAGGAAGCAGGCTCTACCCGTTTCTGCATGGGTGCTGCCTGGCGGGAAGTAAGGGATAACCGAGACTTTGACCGTGTGCTGGACATGGTCAAAGGTGTTAATGAAATGGGCATGGAAGTGTGTTGCACGCTGGGTATGCTGACCGGCGAGCAGGCACAGAAGCTGGCAGATGCAGGTCTGTATGCATACAACCATAACCTTGATACCAGTAAGGAACATTATAACGAAATCATTACAACACGTACCTATGACGATCGTTTGCAAACACTGGAAAATGTTCGCAAAGCGGGGGTAACGGTATGTTGCGGTGGTATTATAGGGTTAGGCGAAACACATGATGACCGTATTAAAATGCTCCACACCCTGGTCACCATGCCGAAGCATCCGGAAAGTGTTCCCATTAACGCATTGGTGCCCATCCAGGGAACCCCATTGGAAAATAATCGAAAAGTAGATATCTGGGATATGGTACGCATGATTGCTACTGCAAGGATACTGATGCCGGCCACCATGGTACGCTTAAGTGCTGGCAGAACTGATATGAGTATTGCTGAACAGGCGCTTTGTTTCATGGCAGGCGCTAATTCTATTTTTGCGGGCGACAAGTTGTTGACCACCCCCAATCCTTCATTTGATGACGATAATGCCATGTTCCAGTTATTGGGACTAAAACCGAGGCAGGCTTTCAAGGAAGAAAAACAATACCTGCACGAAATGGTGGAAGCCTGAGGCAATACCAAATAATTGGTAATTTCGGGATAGAAATAAATGCTCCGACATGCGCTATCTCTTCGTTTTCATGTGCCTAATGCTCAGTTATTACGGGAATGGTCAATGTAAAACCTACCGGCTTACCGCCAAAGGAGATACATTGAATTGCATTGATATACAGGGATTGAAACAAGGCAAATGGAAATTGCAAGTGGCACCGTTGCGAGGCGAACCCGGGTATGAAGAAGAAGGTGCTTTTGTGAATGACAAACGCGAAGGTACCTGGCGCAGGTTTAACCCGATGGGTGATGTATTGGCCGTAGAAAATTATCGGTGGGGGTATAAGAACGGTCTCTGCAGGTACTTTACCATTGCCGGTCTTGAAAGGGAAGAAAGCTGGCTGGCCATGAACCCCTCAAAATTATATGATACCATTGATGTACAGGATTTAAAAAACCCGGACAAATATGAGCAGGTGATCGTCAAAATGGAGGGCCATTCGCTCAGACACGGCACCTGGAAGTTCTACTACCCTCTTACCGGGCAATTATTGCGTACAGAACGATATTTATTAGATCAGCCATACGTACCGGAACCCGAAGACAAACCACTCAAACCCGGCAATAACACAGACACCCTCACTTCTAAAAAGGCAGTTACTCCTGAAAAGCCCAAACCCAAGGAAGTACTCGATTTCGAAAAGAAAAATGCCCGAAAAAAAATAAAAGTGAGAGATGGCAGGGTTGGTGGATAAAGCAACCCTTCGCTTTCATCTTGCGTATTCTACAGAATAATAGTAAATTTAAAAGAGCAGCTCGTAATAAAAAAGCGCTGTATTTCAGCCATTGGCCCGGGAGATAGACCAACTAATTACACTAATCAACGGTTGTTGCCAAAATAACCGTAACAGCCAGCGTAACCTGTACCACCGGCTGTATGGCTATGCTATGAAAATATGTTACAGGTACGTAAACCGGCAGGAGGAAGTAGAAGAATTGGCAAGCGAATCATTTATCAAGCTATTTAAAAATATCGGGCAATTTGATCATAACCGGCAAGGAGATACGGAAGCCCTGCTAAAAGGATGGTTTAAACGTATTGTGGTGAATACCTGCATCGACCATCTTCGCAGGTCCCACCTGAAAATAGTAAGCCAGGAAATGGTCAATGAAACAGAAACCTTTTCAGCTATTCAGGAAACCGGCCTGGATAAATTGTCGTACCAGGAAATCATTGAAGCCATCCGGAAATTGACGCCGGTTTACAGGACAGTGTTTAACCTGTTCGTCATAGAGGGTTTCAATCACGAAGAAATTGCTGCGCAATTGAATATCAGTGTTGGGGCATCCAAATCAAACCTCTCGAAAGCACGGCATAACCTTAGAAAAATCATCACACAACAAACTGCTTATAAAGTATATGTATAATCCCGACGACGACAAAGAGTTGGACCGTTTAAGCAGGGAAGCCGCCGGTAATTATGAGCCCCCTGGCCATGCTTCGTGGGAAACCCTGTCGCAGGAGCTGGACAAAATATTGCCTGCCGCTACTGAAAAGAAAGGAAGAAGGCGCTTTTTCTACTGGTGGTTATTGCCGTGCCTGTTAGTTGCAGGCGGTATTTACTGGTCTGCACAATACACAAAGAGCGGTACAGTTGTCGGCAGCCAGGCAGCAGATAAGTCTCTTCAGAAAAGTAATACGACAACAATTCCTGGCACAAATAATGTCTTATCCCCAAGCGATATTGGTCGCCAGGCAATATCTCCGTCACCAAGCAGTAAAACCGCCTCATCCGGAAATGATGCAGCGCGCAATAGTAAGACAGACAGGTTGCTGCATTCTGATATAGCTGCAACAACTACAAAGACAGGTACTAGTTCCGCCACTGATCAACCATCCATCCAATCTGCAGGTTATGATCGTATCATTGCCAATAACAATGTGCAGTCTGCAAATACCGATACGACTATCATCAAAAAAGACAGCGATAGCATCACTGCTACCATTACTGCATCTACAACCGATACTACAACAAATAACCTGCAGCAGCCAAAAGCATCAAAAAGGGCTTATCCTTCTTTACAAAGCCGGTTCAGCATTTCTGTACTTACAGGTGTTGATATAAGCACGGTCAAATTCAGGTATGCAAGCGATATAGGCTACACTGCGGGATTCCTTGGTGGTTATCATTTTAACAACAGGTGGTCTTTGCACACCGGTGTGATCTATACAAAAAAGAATTATAAAATGGCCGGATCCGATTTCACAGCTCCAAAGGGAACTGCTCCGTCTTACTGGGCACTGGAAACAGTAGAAGGTTATTGCCAGATGTGGGAAATTCCTCTTTTGATGCGTTATTCATTTGTAAGTAAAACAAACCGTCGGTTCTTTGTAAGTACAGGTCTTTCGTCCTATTTTATGACAAAAGAAAGTTACGATTATTATTATCCTTTCAATAATAGGATTGTAATGCGTAACGGCACTTACAATTCGGGAGAGAAATATCTTCTCTCCATTGCACATTTCTCGGCAGGTATTGAACAACATGTTGGTAAAAATCTTTCGATGCTGATAGAACCGTATGCAAAAATTCCTGTTAGCGGTGTAGGATTTGGTAACATAAAACTAAGCAGTTTGGGGGTTAATCTTGCCTTACAGTACCGACCGTCGAGGCGTCAGTAAGTTCGTATATTTGGTGTCGTAACTTAAGCCTGCTACATGAGTGTTTTACGTAAACAGGTAATTGTCTTTATGGGTATCATTGCTGTGGGTATTATTTTTTATGCCTGCAGTAAAACAGATGAACCACCTGCTTCTTCAAGTACTATCCCTACTAATCCATGCACCGGCAGGACCATTCATTTAACAGCCACCAGTGTAGCTACTTCTCCCTGCGCCAATAGCGGGTCCGTTACTGTTACTGCCAGCGGGAGCCTGGGCTTTTCCTATAGCATTGATGGCAGCGGCTTCCAGGCATCCGGCATTTTCAACAATCTTGCACCAGGTGATCATATATACCTTGTAAAGGATAGGGATGGATGTGCTAAATCCGGATCAATCAATGTACCGCTGGAGCACCCGGGCCAGCTTTATACAGCGGTTAAAACACTGCTTGTCAACAACTGCACCAGTTGTCACAGTGGGCCCAACCCCAATGGGGGAACTGATTTCACTAAAGACTGTGTCGTTCTCAGCAGCAAGCAACGGATCAAAGCAAGAGCCGTTGATGGTAACCCTTCATTTATGCCACCGGGAGGGCAGCTAAGCAAAGTGGATATGACCAAGATCACCGACTGGATAACAGCAGGCGGCCGTTACAGTGATTAAAAGAGAATATCCACATTCTCAAGGATTACGGGCATTTCAGGTGATTGAATAATTATCTTTACTCCCTTAATTAATACTGACATTGCCATGCTAAAAGTAGGTGTTTTCGGAGTGGGTCATCTTGGGAAGTTCCATTTAAACAACTGGAAAGAGATGGAGGGAGTCAAACTGGTTGGTTTTTTTGATCCCAACAATGAAAATGCAAAAATCGCTGCTGAGCAATATGGTATTAAGCGGTTTATGGATGAAGACAAGCTGATGGACGCGTGCGACATTATAGACGTCATCACACCAACCGACCACCATTTCAGTATCTGTATGCAGGCCATTCGGAAAGGCAAGCACGTTTTTGTAGAGAAACCCCTTGCCCACACGATACAGGAAGGGCGCGACCTCGTGAAAATGGTTCGCGAAGCCAATGTAAAAATGCAGGTAGGCCATGTTGAGCGTTTCAATCCCGCCTATCTTTCCATCAAAGAATTGAACCTTAACCCTATGTTCATTGAAGTACACAGGCTGGCACAATTCAACCCACGGGGAACAGAAGTAAGCGTAATACTGGACCTGATGATCCACGATATTGATATCATCCTTAATCTTGTAAAAAGCGATGTAAAACATATTTCTGCCAGCGGTGTAGCCGTGATGACTGAAACACCTGATATTGCCAATGTAAGGATTGAATTCAATAATGGCTGCGTTGCCAATCTTACCAGTAGCCGGATCAGTATGAAGAAGATGCGTAAAATGCGGCTTTTTCAGAAAGACGCCTACATTGGCATTGATTTCCTGGAGAAAAAAACAGAGATCATTAAACTCAAACAACCTGAAGACAGCAATGTCTTTTCTTTCGATATTGAGACCCAGCATGGGAAAAAAACGCTTGCCATCGCCAATCCCAGTATTCAACCGCTCAATTCTATTAAACTTGAACTCGAATCTTTTGTAGATGCCATCCTCAACAACAAACCAACCGTGGTTAGTGAGATTGATGGCTTTTTAGCAATGGAAGTGGCCCATAAAATATTGGAAAAAATCAGCAATACAAGCATACTTGTTTAGATTGTTGATTTTTGATGCAGGATCAACCAGCTCTTCCCTCCAGGATACCTGCAGCGATAATTAGGTCTGCCGGTCTTGTTATTTTAATATTCTGATGATCCCCATCCACCAGGTGGACAGGTTTACCGGATGCTTCTACCACCGTTGCTTCATCTGTAAAACAATCCTGGTAAACTGTATGAAAAGCTGGCAGTAATACAGCGCTTAAAAAAGTCTGTGGGGTCTGGATAATGCGTATATGGCTCCTATCCGCTACTTTATTCTTCTCTCCCTCCACAATCCTGATGCTGTCAGTAGCTGCCACGGCAGGTATGGCGCTACCATTTACCAGCGCAGCTTCATAGCAGCGGTGGATCAGTTGTCGGCTCACCAGGCAACGCACCCCATCATGCACAAATACAACGGATGGTTCTGTTACCAATTGCAATCCGTTCTGAACAGAATGAAAACGTGTGGTACCCCCTTCGGCGATCACTACCCTATCACCAGCCTTCAGATCATTCAAAATGCCTTCACCGGCAATCCTGTGTTCGGGGGGTAATACCACTATAAGTTGCAGATCGTCATAAGCGTCAAGGAAAGCCCGTAATGTATGCCACAACACCGGCCGCTGCTGCAGTAAAAGGAATTGCTTAGGTACAGCAGTACCCATACGTTGCCCGCTACCGCCTGCTACTATCACTGCATATTTTTTCATACGATCAGATGTTGCATTGTATGCAAGTAAAAAGGAGCTACAAAAGTAGCCCCTTTCATTTTCTCATGTGCATCCTATGTACCAAAATATAACTATTTATAAATCGCAATTTCATTGATCCCACGGCTATTCTTAACACCCCTGTACATACCCGCACTATTCAGTACCATGGCATAATTGCCTGTCGCATCTACTCCGATCATACCTCCTTCCCCTTTTATGCGCACCAGTTTATCATTCACCACAATATTCATCGCTTCCTGTAAGCCCAGTCCTTTGTATTCCATCAGACAGCTTACATCATATGCGGCAACAGCGCGGATGAACATTTCTCCATGGCCTGTACAACTGATGGCGCATGTATGGTTATTTGCATAGGTACCGCTGCCAATAACCGGGCTATCCCCTATCCGTCCATATTTCTTATTGGTCATCCCTCCTGTTGAAGTAGCGCCTGCAAGATTGCCCTGTCGGTCGCAAGCAACTGCACCCACCGTGCCAAACTTTTTATCGCGCATCAGCTCTTCCAGGTGGTGATGGGTATGATCTAATGAATAAGTATCAGAGTCACGAATCGCTTTCCATTGATTATACCGAAACTGGGAGAAAAAATATTCATCAGGTTCCAGTTTTATTCCCTGTTTAATCGCAAAATCATTGGCTCCCTTGCCACTTAAGAAAACGTGGTTACTGTTACGCATTACTTCTGTAGCCAGTTCTATAGGGTTTCTTACATTACGTACACCGGCAACCGCACCTGCCGATAAATCACTGCCATCCATAATAGCAGCATCCATTTCCTGTACACCTTTCTTTGTGAAGACTGCGCCGCGACCTGCATTAAACAGTACATTATCTTCCAGTAAAACAATCGCTGCCTTCACTGCATTCACAGCCGTCCCACCTTTTTCCAATACAGCATAACTAACATTTAAAGCCCGTTGTAATCCTTGCTGGTAAGCCTGCTCCAATTCCAGTGTCATATCTGTCTTCAGAATGGTACCAGCTCCACCGTGTATCACAACCGTAAAATCCAACATAATATTAGTTCCTGATTTGCGGCAGTGAAATTAAAGATTATGTCAACTGAGAAAATCGAATAAATTTTCCGGTTCCTTAGAAAGGATTTAATGCAGAGGAAGATTTGTTGCAGATCGTCAATCGCGGGTAAGAGGTACGTCTCATGATCTTCACGCAAGAAGTAAAGTGCATTCGTTTAGCAGTTTCTCTTTATCAATAGCGGCCGTTCCTACTTCCTCACATACCAGTCCGCCGGCAATATTGGCTATCTCAGCGGCCAGGTGTATGTTTTTAGTAACCGCATATACTAATGCGGCGACGGCAATAACTGTATCCCCTGCTCCGCTTACATCGGCAATATTGCGGATGTGTGTGGGAATAATGCGGCGTTCATGATCCTGCTGGTAAAACACTCCTTTCTCAGAAAGGGTGATCAACGAAATATGGTGTTGCAACTGTTGTTGTAACGCCTGGTGTATTTCTTCTAAAGAAGCAATATCAACCCTGTCTGTTAACAGGTTCAACCCTTCTTTGACTTCTTTAAGATTTGGCTTAAAGATGTCCACTCCTTTAAAAGAAAAGAAGTTCTTTCTTTTAGGGTCAACTGCAGTCACCACATTATGTGCTTTACACAATGCGATCAGTTCTTTAATAACACGCTCCGTTAAAACGCCTTTATTATAATCTTCCAGGATGAGTACATCGGGTTTGTGCGCTGCAAAAAATGTTTTTACCTGTTGCAGGAGTTCTTCTTCTGTTGCCGTATCTATATCTGATGTCATTTCTGCATCTAACCGCATCATCTGCTGGTTACGGCTCATGATACGTGTTTTATTCGTCGTGACCCGTTTGTCTGTCACCACCAGATGACCTGTGTTGATGTTGTCTTCCTCTAACAATTGCTTCAGTGCTATGCCGCTTTCATCATTTCCTATGACTGCGATGACAGCAGTTTTTGCACCTAATGAAGCTGTATTCAATGCTACATTGGCTGCGCCCCCAACCCTGAGTTCTTTTCTTTTCAAAGCAACTACAGGAACGGGTGCTTCGGGTGAAATCCGGTCCACATTGCCCCACCAGTAGGTATCAAGCATTACATCGCCTACAATAAGCACTTTACTGTTGCGGAGAGCTGTAAAAAGTTGTTCAAAATCCATCATTCCTTTTTTTTCGAATTACGCATTGCAAGATAATACAAAGGAATACCCAATAACGTAATTGCAAGTCCCCATAATGAATAAGTAGGTGATGCCCACACCAGGCCTACACAAAATAAAAAAGCTAAAATAATGTACGCCAGGGGCAGCACCGGAAAGCCAAAAGCTTTATATGGCCTTGGTGCGTCCGGTTTTTTTCGCCTTAAAATAAAAATACCAATAATGGTAAGTACATAAAAAATAACCACAACAAAAGAAACCATGGTCAGCAGATCCCCGTACCTGCCGCTGAGGCATAACAGAGACGCCACAATACATTGTATCCACAATGCATATTCAGGAACGGCATTCCTGTTTAATTCTCCTGTTTTCTTAAAGAATAATCCATCATTTGCCATTGTATGATAAACCCTTGCGCCTGCCAGGATCAATCCGTTATTACATCCGAATGTGGAGATCATGATCATCAATGCAATCACAATGGTGCCTGCATTGCCGAAGATGGCATTTGCAGCCGTTACCGCAACACGGTCATTTTCTGCATAAGCGATTGATTGCAGGGGTAATACATTCAAATACATAAGGTTAGCAGTAACATAAATAAGGGTAACAATCAGGGTGCCAAAAAAAAGGCTCAGGCCAATATTGCGTTGCGGGTTCTTGATCTCACCGGCTATAAAAGTTACATTATTCCATGAGTCGCTGCTGAAAATAGACCCTACCATTGCCGCTGCTACCGCACCGATCAATACAGCGGCTGAAATTGGTTTCCATGTAGTCGGGTGCAGCATGCCGGCAACATCTTTCGTGCCAAGGTCCTGTGCTGCCGAAAAACCAGTCTGCCAGTTTTCTGACCAGAAACTCTGTTTGGCAAGAAAGAACCCGAATACGATTAGTCCGAATAAGGATACTAATTTGGTTACAGTAAAAGTGCTTTGTATTATTTTGCCTCCCCTTACACCTTTTGTATTCGTATAGGTAAGAAAAGTGATCATCGCTATAGCGAGGAGCTGGGCAGCGGATATTTTTATAAATCCGAGGTCTGCAATGATATGATTCTCGCCAACTGATGGGATAAGGTAGGCAGTAAAACGGCTGAAGGCAACACCCACTGCAGCGATCGTTGCGGTTTGAATAACGGAGAAAAAACTCCACCCGAAAAGAAAGGCCACCAGTGAATTATAGGATTCTTTCAGGTAGACGTATTGCCCGCCGGCTTTCGGATACATAGCGCTTAATTCCCCATAACTAACGGCTGCGGTAATAGTCATAAACCCGGTGATCAGCCATACCAGTATAAGCCAGCCAGCGCTGCCTACATTTCTTGTAATATCAGAACTGACAATAAATATACCTGAACCGATCATTCCTCCGGCAACAATCATTGTTGCGTCAAAAAGGCTGAGTGTTGGTTTAAAACCGGAAGTGTTGGTATCCATAAAAAATCCCGTTGTTTATAAACGGGATTTGAAGATAATAAATATGATTGAAGTTCCTATTTCTTCTTGTATTTGAGGTTTAATCCTTTTACCACGTCACGGGTAATATCATACGCTGTGTCTTTATAATACAACAGGTCGGACAAGTTAGAGAAAATATAGGAATAGCCTTTATCCCGGTTATATTCTTCCAGGAATTCTTTTATCTTTTTCTGTACATCCTGGCGTTTCCTGATGCTTTCGTCCTGCAGTTCGCTGTTCAGCATTTGTTCTTTACTCTGAAAGGTCTTATCCATCTGCTGAAGCTCCTGTTGTTTACTTGCCAATTCTGCCGGGGTAAGTGTTTGCGCTGTTTTTTGCAGTTCCTGGTACTTGGCAGCGAAGGTGCTCTTCATTGCATTCAGCTGCCTGGCAACTTCCTGGTCTTTGGCTTCCAATCCTTTTTGTATTTCTTTATAATATCCAAATTGCGTCTGGATGGAATCAATTTCAAAATAAGCGATCTTGAAATGACCGGCAGGTAGTGACTTTGCATCAGCGGTTTGCTGTGCCGGTGTTTTTTTTCCGGAGGAAAAATGCAGGTAAAACAAAACGGCTACCGCTACAGTGAGAACAATATTCAAACCCAACATAACATTTTTCATGCGGAACATTTTAGTGCTGTAAAATTAGAATCATTGAACAGGGATTGGCCTGATTTCTGGCAAGATTAACAAGACTTTGCCAGATAATCAAATAGCTAAAAAAGTAGGAAGTATTCACTTCCTACTTTTTTAACATGTATACAAAGCCTGCCTGGCGGCAGGCCTGTTATTATTCATCATCATCAAAGCTCATTGCTTCACGCGTGGTAGCCAGTACTTCATATTCTTCCTTACTACCCACGATCATGTTCTCGAACTCTTTCTGTCCGGAACCGGCAGGTATCAGGTGACCGGTAATTACATTCTCTTTCAGTCCCAGCATAGCATCTGTTTTACCCTGGATAGCTGCCTGGCTCAACACCTTGGTAGTTTCCTGGAATGATGCTGCTGAAATCCAGCTTTGAACACCCAAAGAAGCTTTCGTGATACCCAACAGCACTGGTGTAGCAGTTGCCGGTTTGGCATCTCTTACTTCAACGAGTTTCTTATCGCTTCTGCGAAGGATGGAATTTTCTTCTCTCAGTTCGCGTAATGTAATGATCTGGCCAGCTTTCATCTTAGCGCTTTCACCAGGCTCGGTAATTACTTTCTTGTCAAAAATCCTGTCGTTCTCTTCAATAAAGTCGAAGCGGTCTTCCAGGTCTTCTTCTAAGAATTTGGTATCCCCGGCGTCAACGATCTCCACTTTCTTCATCATCTGACGAACGATCACTTCAATGTGTTTGTCATTGATCTTCACACCCTGCAGTCGGTATACTTCCTGTATCTCATTTACAACGTACTCCTGTACAGCAAATGGGCCTTTGATAGCAAGGATATCTGCAGGAGCGATCTGCCCATCAGACATTGGTGTACCTGCTTTTACAAAGTCCCCGTCCTGCACCAGGATCTGGCGCGTTAATGGTACCAGGTATTTTTTCACCATGCCGTCTCTTGATTCCACGATGATCTCGCGGTTACCACGTTTTACGTTACCGAATGCAACCACTCCATCAATTTCACAAACAATGGCAGGGTTACCCGGGTTACGCGCTTCGAACAATTCTGTTACGCGGGGCAGACCACCAGTGATATCCCTTAATTTGCCCAAAATACGTGGTATTTTAACCAACACCTGGCCAGCCTTCACATCATCACCTTCTTCAACGCCAATGTGTGAGCCTACTGGCAGGTTGTATTGTTTGATCTCCTTGCCTTCTACGATGATGGTAGGTATCTTGGTTTTATCTTTTGTTTCTATGACCACTTTTTCGCGGTGGCCAGTTTGCTCATCAGCTTCATCGCGGTAAGTAATACCATCCAGTACGTTCTCAAATTTGATCTTACCATTCAATTCAGCAACAATTACATTGTTGAAAGGATCCCATGTACAGATCACATCCCCTTTCTTCACCTGCTGACCATCTTTCACATTCAGGGTAGCACCATAAGGGACGTTGTTGGTGATCATCAAACGATCGTTCTTCACATCCATGATCCTTACCTCACCGGTACGGCCGATAACGATCTTGGTTTTATCGCCTTCATTGTTCAGTGTGTCAACCGTTCTCAAACCGTCGAACTGTATGGTTCCATCAAACTTGGCATTAAGGGTAGATTCAACAGAAGCAGAGCCTGCAACACCACCCACGTGGAAGGTACGAAGTGTCAGCTGTGTACCTGGTTCACCGATGGATTGTGCGGCGATGATACCGACGGCATCACCTTTTTGCGCCAGGTAACCTGTTGCCAGGTTTTTACCATAACATTTCACACATACGCCGCGCTTGCTCTCGCAGGTCAGTACAGAACGTATTTCTACGGTCTCAATACCTGCTTCTTCAATTGCTTTGGCAACATCGGAAGAGATTTCTTCACCGGCAGTGATGATCAGCTCATCGGTAATAGGATGAAAAATATCGTGTAGGGAAGTACGTCCTTCAATCCTGTCTGCCAATGGTTCAATAATATCTTCATTATCTTTCAATGCTGTTGCTGCATTACCACGAAGTGTTCCGCAATCTTCTTCAGAGATAACCACATCCTGTGATACGTCAACCAGACGGCGGGTAAGGTAACCTGCATCCGCTGTTTTCAGGGCCGTATCTGCAAGACCCTTACGGGCACCGTGCGTAGAGATAAAGTAATCCAACACGTTCAGGCCACTCTTGAAGTTTGACAGGATCGGGTTTTCAATTACCTCACTTCCGGTACTGCCACTCTTACGTGGTTTAGCCATCAGACCACGAATACCCACCAACTGTTTAACCTGTGTTTTACTACCACGGGCACCTGAATCCAGCATCATGTAAACAGAGTTGAACCCTTGTTTATCATTCTGCATTTCGCGGATCAGTGTTTCAGTAATACGGGTATCCACACGGCTCCAGATATCAATTACCTGGTTGTAACGCTCGTTGTTGGTGATCAGACCCATGTTATAGTTCTCCCACACTTCTTCAACCTCTACTTTTGCATTATCAAGCAGCTCATTACGCTGGTCAGGAACGATCAGGTCGTTTACGTTGAATGATAAACCACCGCGGAAGGCCATGCGGAATCCGAGCGTTTTGATATCATCCAGGAATTTCGCTGTCTTAGGCACATCTGTGATCTTGATGATATCGCCAATGATCTCACGAAGGCTTTTCTTGGTCAGCAGTGCATTTACAAATCCAACTTCCTGTGGTACGTGCTGGTTAAACAATACACGTCCGACAGTTGTATCGATCAGTTTTTTAACCAGTTGTCCGTTTACACGCACATTGGTCTTCACTTTAATATTGGCATGTAGGTCAACCGCTCCTTCATTATATGCGATGATCACTTCATCCATATTGTAAAAAGCCTTGCCTTCGCCTTTGATGATCTCATCACCAATCGTTTTCTTGCCCTTGGTAATATAGTACAGACCCAATACCATGTCCTGTGAAGGCAGGGTAATTGGTGTACCGTTCTGCGGGTTCAGGATATTGTGTGATGACAACATCAGCAACTGGGCTTCCAGGATTGCGGCGTTGCTCAAAGGCACGTGTACCGCCATCTGGTCACCATCAAAGTCGGCGTTGAATGAAGAGGTAACCAACGGGTGCAGCTGTATCGCTTTACCTTCTACCAGTTTGGGCTGGAATGCCTGGATGGACAACCGGTGCAGTGTTGGGGCACGGTTCAGCATGACGGGGTGGCCTTTCAAAATATTTTCAAGGATATCCCAGATAACAGCTTCTTTGCGATCTACTAATTTCTTGGCAGACTTTACTGTTTTCACGATACCTCTTTCGATCAGTTTGCGGATAACAAATGGCTTGAACAATTCTGCAGCCATGTCTTTAGGCAATCCGCACTCATGTATTTTCAGTTCAGGACCTACAACGATAACGGAACGACCGGAATAGTCAACACGTTTACCCAATAAGTTCTGGCGGAAACGTCCCTGCTTACCTTTCAATACATCTGACAATGATTTCAGCGCACGGCCACCTTCTGCTTTAACAGCGTTTGATTTACGGCTGTTATCGAACAGGGAGTCAATCGCTTCCTGCAGCATACGTTTTTCATTACGCAGGATCACTTCAGGCGCTTTGATCTCCAGCAAACGTTTCAGACGGTTGTTGCGGATGATCACACGACGGTACAAATCGTTCAGGTCAGATGATGCAAACCGGCCGCCATCCAATGGCACCAATGGTCTCAGTTCCGGTGGAATCACAGGAATGTATTGCATCACCATCCATTCAGGACGGTTCGTAATCCTTGTACTGGCATCACGGAAAGATTCCACCACGCTCAAGCGCTTCAAAGCATCTGCTTTACGCTGTTGGGATGTTTCAGTGGCAGCAGCATTCCGTAAAGAGAAGCTCAGGCCGTCAAGGTCAATTCTTTCGAGCAAAGCATGAACTGCTTCGGCACCCATTTTGGCAATGAATTTCTGCGGATCGTCATCAGGTAAATACTGGTTGTCTTTCGGAATATTGTCTAATATATCCAGGTATTCCTCTTCGGTCAGCAGATCACCCATGCTCAGGTTTTCTTTGATCCCGCCCTGGATTACCACGTATCTTTCATAATAAACAATGGTCTCTAATTTCTTAGAGCTCATACCCAACAGGTAACCGATCTTATTAGGCAGACTTTTGAAGTACCAGATATGCACTACAGGTACGACCAATTTAATATGCCCCATGCGTTCACGGCGCACTTTCTTCTCTGTTACTTCCACACCGCAACGATCACACACAATCCCTTTGTAACGGATACGCTTATATTTACCGCAGGCGCATTCGTAATCCTTCACAGGTCCGAATATCCTTTCGCAAAACAAACCATCGCGTTCTGGTTTGTAGGTACGGTAGTTAATGGTTTCAGGCTTCAGTACTTCGCCAAAGCTTCTTTCCAGGATACTATCGGGAGAAGCCAGGCTGATAGTGATCTGGGAAAAAGTAGGTCTTGGCTTGTTATCTCTTTTGATGGCCATAATATTCTTTAGTTGTTAAACTCTAAATGTTGTTAATGTAAAAGTCAAAAAGTAAAAATTCAAAAAAACATAAACTGAGGGTACGACCTTTTGAATTTTTACTTTTTAATTTTTACTTATTCAAATTTCAGGTCCAATCCCAAACCTCTCAGTTCATGAACTAGTACATTGAATGATTCAGGAACGCCGGCGCGTGGAATGTTCTCACCTTTCACGATCGCTTCGTAGGTCTTGGCCCTGCCGATGATATCATCAGACTTCAGGGTCAGCAATTCCTGCAGGATATTGGCTGCACCATAAGCTTCCAGTGCCCATACCTCCATCTCACCAAAACGCTGTCCGCCGAACTGTGCCTTACCACCCAGCGGTTGCTGTGTGATCAGGCTGTATGGTCCGATAGAACGGGCGTGCATCTTATCATCAACCATGTGGTGCAGTTTGATCATGTAGATCACACCCACAGTGGCTTTCTGGTGGAAGCGTTCGCCTGTTTCTCCGTCATACAGGTAAGTATGGCCGTTTCTTGGAATACCGGCATCTTTACAATATTGTTCGATCTCATCTGTTGAAGCTCCGTCAAAGATTGGTGTGGCAAATTTCACACCCAAACGTTTACCGGTCCAGCCCAGGATGGTTTCATATATCTGTCCCAGGTTCATACGTGAAGGCACCCCTAACGGATTCAGTACAATATCAACCGGTGTACCGTCTTCCATAAATGGCATATCTTCTGCACGTACAATTTTGGCAACGATACCTTTGTTACCGTGGCGGCCTGCCATCTTATCTCCCACTTTCAGCTTACGCTTCACAGCGAGGTAAACCTTTGCCAATTTCAATACGCCTGCAGGTAATTCATCACCGATTGAGATGTTGAATTTCTCACGCTTATAACGACCCAGTTCTTCGTTGAAACGGATGCTATAATTATGCAACAGGGTGTTGATCTGATCGTCTGTTTTAGCATCGCCTGTCCAGCCCAGCGGGTTTACATTCTGGTAGTCGATAGAAGCCAGGTTCTTTTGATTGAATTTGGCTCCTTTACCAATCAGCATTTCGCCGAAGTTGTTACTGATACCTGCAGAAGCTTTGTCTTTCAGCAGGGTCTGTAATTTATCCAGCAGGAGTTCTTTGATCGATTCTTCATTTTGCTGGTGAACCTTTTCTACTTTTTCCAGTTGTGCTTTTTCGCGGATCTTACCGTTCTTATCTTTCTTCGCACGTTGGAACAGTTTTTTATCAATCACCACACCTTCGGTACCATTTGGAGCTTTCAGGGAAGCATCTTTTGCATCACCCGCTTTGTCGCCAAAGATGGCACGCAGTAATTTCTCCTCCGGTGTGGGATCAGATTCACCTTTCGGTGTGATCTTACCGATCAGGATATCTCCTTCCTTAATGGTGGCACCAATACGGATGATACCATTCTCATCAAGGTCTTTTGTTGCTTCTTCAGAAACGTTAGGAATATCCGGCGTCAGTTCTTCCTCGCCTAATTTGGTATCACGGACTTCTAATTCATATTCTTCAATGTGAACAGAAGTAAACAGGTCTTCACGCACTACTTTCTCACTGATAACGATCGCATCCTCGAAGTTGTAACCCTTCCATGGCATGAATGCCACCTGCAGGTTACGGCCGAGCGCCAGTTCGCCATCTTTTGTTGCATAACCCTCTGTTAAGAAATCTCCTTTCTTCACTTTCTGTCCTTTCTTCACAGCAGGGCGCAGGTTGATACAGGTAGCCTGGTTGGTTTTGATGAACTTGGTCAGTTTGTAAACCTGCAGGTCATCATTAAAGCTAACCAGACGATCCAGGTCATTCCTGTCATAGCGGACATGGATCTCATTGGCATCTACAAATTCCACTACACCATTCCCATCAGCATGGATCTGGATCCTTGCATCACGCGCAGCCTTACCTTCCAGGCCGGTACCCACAATTGGGGCTTCCGGACGGATCAGCGGAACTGCCTGGCGTTGCATGTTCGATCCCATCAATGCGCGGTTGGCATCGTCATGCTCCAGGAATGGGATCAATGAGGCACTCAAACCAACGATCTGGTTGGGTGCCACGTCCATATATTCAACCTCTTCTTTATCGAGAATAGGGAAATCACCGGTCTGGCGTGATACCACTTTGTCTTCCACAAACTGTCCCTTTTCGTTCAGCGGGGCGTTACTCTGTGCAATCTTGGCGGTATCTTCTTCTTCTGCACTCAGGAAAGTGAGTTCTTTCATGTTCACTTTGCCTGCTTCCACTTTGCGGTACGGGGTTTCAATGAAGCCCATGTCGTTAATAGCAGCATGAACGCAAAGCGTTGAGATCAGACCAATGTTTGGTCCTTCCGGTGTTTCAATGGTACACAGACGGCCATAGTGTGAATAGTGTACGTCACGCACCTCGAAACCGGCACGCTCACGACTCAAACCTCCTGGTCCGAGTGCGGAGATACGACGCTTATGCGTGATCTCAGACAACGGATTCGTCTGGTCAAGGAACTGTGATAACTGGGAAGTACCGAAGAATGAATTGATCACAGAAGATAAGGTCCTTGCATTGATCAGGTCAACCGGTGTAAATACTTCGTTATCACGTACGTTCATCCTTTCACGAATGGTACGGGCCATGCGGGCAAGACCAACACCGAACTGTGCATACAGCTGCTCGCCTACGGTACGTACACGGCGGTTGCTCAGGTGATCAATATCATCGATCTCGGCCTTGGCATTGGTTAAACGCACCAGGTATTTGATGATCTCAATGATATCCTGTTTGGTCAATACTTTTTTCTCTAACGGGTATTCCAGATTTAGTTTGCGGTTGATCTTGTAACGGCCCACTTCACCCAGGTCATAACGTTTGTCGGAGAAGAATAATTTATCAATGATACCACGTGCAGTTTCATTATCAGGGGCATCAGCACCGCGCAGCTGGCGATAGATATGCTGTACCGCTTCCAGTTCACTGTTAGAAGTGTCTTTGTTTAATGTGTTGTAGATAATCGCATAGTCGCCACCTACGTCTTCTTTCTGAATGAAGACGCTCTTCACTTCCATTTCAATAATGGTGGCAATACCTTCTTCATCAAGTACGGTATCACGTTCCATTACGATCTCGTTACGCTCAATGCTCACTACTTCACCGGTATCTTCATCCACGAAATCTTCCACCCATGTCCTTAGTACACGTGCAGCCAGTTTTTTGCCCACATGGTGCGACAATATTTTTTTATCAGCTTTCACTTCATCGGCCATGCCAAAGAGTTCCAGGATATCCTTATCAGTTTCGAAACCGATAGAACGTAACAGGGTTGTTACAGGGAACTTTTTCTTGCGGTCGATGTAAGCGTACATGACGTTGTTGATGTCTGTGGCAAACTCCATCCACGCACCTTTGAACGGTATTACTCTTGCAGAGTATATCTTGGTTCCGTTGGGGTGAACAGACTGGCCAAAGAAGACACCTGGTGAGCGGTGTAACTGTGATACTACTACACGCTCAGCACCGTTGATCACAAATGTACCACGGGGTGTCATGTAAGGGATGTTACCCAGGAATACATCCTGAACAATGGTTTGGAAATCTACGTGCTCTTCATCATTACAGCTCAAACGGAGTTTGGCCTTCAGCGGAACAGCATACGTTAAACCACGCTCCATACACTCATCGATTGTATAACGCGGGGGGTCAATAAAATAATCCAGAAATTCCAGTACGAAAATGTTACGCGTGTCTGTAATAGGAAAGTTTTCCTTAAACACACGAAACAGGCCTTCCACATTGCGCTTATCGGGCGTTGTTTCTAACTGGAAAAATTCTCTGAAAGATTCTAACTGAATGTCGAGTAGGTCAGGGGCATCAGCCAAGTGTTTAGTTTTACCGAAGCCGACCCTGTTGTTCAATGTTGTAGTAGACATATGTGTGTAAAACCGGTTTTTGTACAAAAAATTTGGGGAGAACTTACAGGTTCCCGGCAGCAATTATTCACGACATTTATCTTTTAATGGCCACGATAGAAATGCCGGGTTGCTAATGAGCCCAAAAATAAGGATGGCAAAGGTAAGCAATAGGGGGCAACTTTAAAAACAAATTTTAGACCAAACAGCTGGTTGGGGATAAAGAAAATACAGCTGCATGACTAAATGCCCGAATGCCCCTTCACGACTGCCAAATAGATGCTTGTTACCCTTAATTTCCCTCACTACCCTTTCATATAAAATATATTAATATACTTATAACAGTGTGGTGCCCCAGGTTCCTGATTACCAAGTTTTTTACCATATCCTTGCCCTGTCTGCCGTTTCGCGGAACATTTTGTTTTTCACTCCAACATTATATGCCTTATAAAAAGGGTCAAAATTAGACAACGGGCCATTTACGCGATATTCTTCGGGCGAATGCGGGTCGGTGGTAATGCGTGTGCGCATGGTTTCGGGCCGGTTCACCAACCGCCATACCTGTCCAAAACCAAGGAAGAAACGCTGATCGGGTGTAAGGCCGTCAATCTTTTCGGCAGATTGCGCCTGCTTAGTCATTTTAAAAGCATCGTAAGCAATAGCCAGGCCACCAATATCGGCAAGGTTCTCCCCCAGTGTCAGTTCGCCGTTCACGTGCAGGCTATCGAGTACCACAAACTGGTTGTATTGGTTTACCACCCCTTTGGCTTTGGCCTTAAACTGTTCCCCATCTTTGGCTGTCCACCAATCTTTCAGGTTACCCTGGGCATCATACTGGCGGCCCTGATCATCAAAGCCATGTGTCATTTCATGGCCAATCACCATGCCAATACCGCCATAATTGATGGCATCATCTGCATTCATGTCAAAGAACGGGAACTGGAGAATGCCGGCCGGGAAAACGATCTCATTGAAAGTAGGGTTATAGTAGGCATTAACGGTAGGCACGGTCATACCCCACTCTGTCTTGTCCACCGCCTTGCCAATTTTATTGATGCTTTCATTGTAGTCATGCTTTGCAATGCTGCGCATATTCTCATAGAAATTGTCGCGGGTGATGGTTACATCATCATAGTTTTTCCATTTATCGGGATAGCCGATCTTTTTAAGGAAAGCAGCCAATTTTTCCTGCGCACGCAGCTTGGTTGTATCGCTCATCCAGTCGAGCTTACCGATCCTGGCTTTAAACGCCTGCTGCAGATTATTCACTAATTCATCCATCCTTTTTTTGGCTTCCGGAGGAAAATATTTTTGCACAAACAATTGTCCCAGCAGGTCTTTCAATCCATTATCGGTGCGGTTCACCATTTTCTTCCAGTGCTCTTCCTGTTTTTTGGCTCCGGAGAATAATTTACCAAATTCAAAACGTTCATCGCGGAATGCCTTGCTTAACAAAGGGGCGTTACCGGCGATGTAATCAAATTTTACCTTATCCTTCCATACCTGGACAGGTTGAGAAGCAAGTAAGCCGCTCAATGCCTGGTAATACTTCGGTTGCGATACATTTAAGCTATCTGCTTTAATACCCATTTTCCCGAGTATTGCAGGCCAGCCAATATTGGGTGATATTTTTTCAAGATCGGCGACCGCCATCTTATTGTAATTTTTGATCGGATCTCTTTGTTCTACAGGTGTAAGGTGAGATTTTGCGATCTCAGTTTCAAGTTTCAATACTGATTTCGCACTTTTTTGGGCTGTTGCAGCATCGGTTCCGGTTAAAGTAAAATATTTTGCTGCATGTTCCACTAATTTTTTCCGCTGGTGAACGGTGATAGAGTCTGTTTTTGTGTAGTAATCCTTTTCCGGCAAAGTGGTACCGGTCTGGAACAGGATAAAAATATTTTTGCTGCTGTTGCGTTCGTCCGGGCCTACATAATAACCCACCAGGTCGCCATCTCCTTCTTTTGTATGATCGGCCAGCAGGTTCATTAATTCCTTATAATCCTTTACTGCATCAATTTTAGCCAGCATTGGCTTCAGCGGTTCGTATCCTTTTTTTTCAATGGCGTCGGTGTCCATACCGCTGGCGAAGAAATCGCCTACCTTCTGCTCGGGGCTTCCCTTTTGGTGGTCTGTTTTAGCTGCGAGTTCATCCAGGATGGTACGGAGTTTTTTCAGGTTATCGTCATATAAGGTATAGAAACTGCCCCAGCCGCTTTTGTCATCAGGAATCTTCGCGCCTTTAATCCAGTTCCCATTGGCATAGAAGAAGAAATTGTCTGCCGGGTTTATGGTGGTATCCATCCCATTTTTGTCAAAATAGGTTTTCGTCTGATCAGCGGCATTCCTGCAGGACGCCAATACCAATAAACCACCTGCAAGCAAGCATGTAATTT
>JBHAFM010000047.1:0-8521 GCA_041856175.1 Sediminibacterium sp. | reverse complement strand
AGCGGTATGCCGTTCGTAAGATAGCTGGCGAACTCGGCAGCAAAGTAAGGCGCTAATGAACAGCCCTTTGTTCCCATACCGTTCAATAAACCTACAGCGCCAGCTACAGGGTGCAATCCCACAAATGGCCTGCGTTCCATATTGGCCGGCCGCTCCGATGCGATATGATCCACTACTTCAAAAGGCAACCTTAACCAGTAATCAAGCTGGTCTTTTACTTTTTTGAGGAAGTCAGCGGAAGGATGGATATCAGTAAAATTCCATTCATAAGTTGAGCCGACCCAGAGAAGATCGTCCTGCCAGGGTACTAAGTTGATGCCTTGTTTGAAGATATGGGTTCTTGGAAGGCCTGGTATGCTTACGATGATGGCCTGCCCCTTGTTACGAGCATAAGGCAGCAGGCTGAAATAAGGATTGTCAAATCCTGCCACACCTTCGCAACAAATGATTTTTTGTGCAGTGATATGGTTATAGGTAACATGATCTGCCGATACCTTGCATTGCTCCCAACTGAAATTTTCTTCCAGCAACAATTGTCGCTGTTGTAATTGTGCACGCCATGCAGTGAGCAGGCTACGCAGATCGATCAGCCAGCAGGGATCGATCTCACCGATGCCAAATGGATAATTGAAATAGGTTTTCCATTGATCAGCATTGCCAGGTAAACGCAGATAGTCCTTCTCAACGGGCAGGCGTTCTGTAAAAGCCAGTTGCATTTGAGGGGTAGGATGGAAGTCTAATATATTGCATTGACGGACCAGCGATACACCCAGTTCCTGTTCAAGCTGCCGGTACGCAGTTACTGCAAAGGGCATCAGCTTCTCAATCTCCCACGTTCGCACAATCCTTCGTCCCGTAACGGGGTTGATCACGCCACTGGCCACTTTGGAAGCAGTAAAAGGCTGATCAGCATCAATGACGCAAACGGTCTTTCCCGCCTTCAGTAAGTTCCAGCTTAAAAAAGTTCCGCAAATACCCTGGCCAATGATCAAATAATCTATAGTCATCTCACCCTGATTTTCATTCCTTCTGAATGGCTGTTAAATTCCGGTGCATACATACATTGAATAGTGGCGATACCAACAGAGAAAACACCTGAGTGTGTAATGAATGTTGGGTATTCAAATATATACGTTCCTTTTCTCAGGTAGCTGATGAAAAAATTAGTGCTGGCGTCTCTGGTGCTTTCATAATAGCCTAATCCATCCTGCCATTTGTAGCTGCTTAATACGTTTACGGGTTCCATAGTGGCTGCCCGCATATCTTTCAGGTGTACATATTCCATGTCTCGATCACTCCTTAGTTCCATCCTGATCACTACCTTGTCGCCCGGTTTTAATTCGTCGCCGTCTTTCACAGGATCGAGTACTTTACCCTGATCGGTATTTTTTTCGAGGAACAGTTTTTTAGTAAGCGATAATGGGCTGGCAGCCGGTGTGATCTTATCCATGTCTTCGAAATATTGCCAGTAGATACTGCCCCAACTTGGAATCTCCTGGTCGCGCGATGGGGCAACCCGGGAATCAGCTGATTGGATATGCACGGTAATATTGCCCATTGCTGTGGTTACCGATCTGCCCTCGATGTGTTTCTTAAAATATCCTGTACCGGGTTCTGTTTTTTCATTTTGATTGTTAACAGTATAACTGCCCAGCCGGATAGTCAGTTTTCTTGCCGTGTTGAGCCAGCCTGTTCCGTTTAATAACAAAGCATAGCAGGCGTCGGCTGTGGCTACGGTGGTTTTCCAATTGGTCGTTTGTTTGTTTAGCAATAACCATGTTTTGGCGCTACTGATCTTTTGATCAATATCCTTTATATGCGCTCCCTGTTGCAGTTCCTGCAGGAAGGCGATCATCATACTTTGGTGCTCAACAGGAGAGGCGTACCAGAAACAGGTCTGTCTTTCTTTCCAATACAGGATTCCTTTGGCAGCATCAGCAACTGCATTTTCAAGAATGGATGGAAGGATATTATTGTTTGCCAGTGTCCTTTCATTGTTACGGTAATATACCAATCCAAGCATCGCCTGGTTATACAGGCTTTGCTGGTTCCAGAACTGTTTGCCCTGGTTATAAAAGTATTGATAAGCATCGGACGATGGCTGTGCAATATCGCCAAAGGCACTCCGCATGAATAAATACTGTATATGTGTTGCTGAAAGCTGCTGCTTGTTCAGATCGGCTTTGTGGCTGATCAGCCATTGATAGTCTGCCGTTATTTTTCCGTCAAGGTATTGAATGGCATTTGTTACCAATGGTTTCAGGCGCATGACTATGTCGGGCGTGATGGCTCCCAGTCTTTTTAATTTGCCAATACCTGTGAGGATATAGTTGGTCATATACCTGTCTTCATAGCCACCCTTGAACCAGCTGAAACTACCATTCGGTAATTGCAGCTGCTGTAGTTTTTCGATAAACTGATCGGCCTGTGTACTGAGTTGTACCAGGTTGAACAGCAGTGCAATATTCTTTTTCTGCGCTGTCTCATTTTCGGCCTGCAATACCCAGGGTGTTTCCTGTATGAGCAACTGCTTCAGTTCTTCATTCTTTTGCAGGTTGCTTTTGAGCGCTGAACTGTCAGCTTTCCAGAGGTCCAGTACCTGCCTAATCGCTGGATGCTTGTTAACAATATATGATGCCAATGCATTGGCATAAAAGCGGTTGAAACTTTGTTCTGCGCATTCATAAGGGTAAGTGATCAGGTAGGGGAGCGACTGCACTGCATACCAGACAGGGTTAGTGGCGTACTCTATCGTGATCGCTTCATGCGTCAGGGTTTCGCTGTTGGCCGCTAACAGTTTTTCAAAGCGGAACGATTGCGTGGTGTCTTTCAATAACAATAGCGGGAGGCTTTCGGTTACTAAGGTACGATTGGTAACTACGGGCAGCATGTTTTCTTCTCCGTCGCTGAAATTACCCGCCTTGGCTATCATACGCCAGATGAGCGGTTTATTATAGCTGAACGGCACCTGTATAGGAAATTTGACAGCGATACTCTTTCCGGCTTCAGCGGTGAAGTATTGAACCGGAAACACATGTTGGAACCAGCCATCTATGGAAGTGTTGGTGAGCGCATCCACCAGTTCCAGTGTTACCTGTCCGGTCAGTTCTTTATCGCCCAGGTTAACAATCTTTGCACTCAGTTCCATGTTGTCGCCTTCACGAAGGAAACGCGGCATATTGGGTTGCACCATCAGCGTTTTCCGGGTGATGATGGATTGTGTGGCAGTACCGAAAGCAAGGTCTTTCGTATGTGCAAGGCTCATCCATTTCCATTGCGTGAGCGCTTCGGGCATGGTGAAACTGAAATGATAGTTGCCGGTTGAATCTGCATAAAGATGGGGCAGGAAAAAAGCAGTTTCGTTGAAGTTCTTACGGATCTTCATATGATCGCCTTCTTCAGGGCCCAGGGTCTTTTTGTCTGATGCATCTTCTGGCATCATTGTCTTATCATAATGCACTTCCTGTTTGACCGCTGCACCTCTGAGCATGGCTGCTCCGGCGCGCCTTTTTGCAACACCATATCCGGCACGCGCCTGTTCCTTTTCAGTTAATGCCGGGGGAGCGGGTTTTGCCTGGAACCTGTTCCAGAATTCAGCTGCATCCGCTGTGAGATAGTCATAAATAACTGGAACTTCCTGCAGGTAAGGTTCGGGGAAGTAATTCTCCTGGGTGGTCTCTGTTATAAAATTATGAATGGCATTGAAGGTATTGGGCCAATACTTTGTTTCCCATATGTTTGGTGCATTCCAGTTATGCGGGCGGAATTGATCAAGCGACGCATCGTACATGCCTGTAAGTAACTCTGCTGCCTGGTTTTCATTTTTATTGCCTTCTATGCTCACTGTCCATTGCTCATTGCTGCCTGGCTCGGTTTTATTGCGATAGCTGGCATAGCTTACCTGCAATTGTTTGTTGTTCCATGGTACGGTAACATAGTATTGATTCGTGTACACCCTGTTATCATATACAAAGGCTTCAGTAATACCTACACCACCCCTGTCTGTTTCAACAGGCGTATAGTTGATGTTTTCCAATCCTTTGGTTCGTTCCATATAACTGTAAATACCTGTTTTATTTCCGGGTCTTTCTGTTTTCCTGATCACATATAGCCGGTCGGCCATAGTGCCACCGATAAAAGAAGCAGTTTGCCCGGGTGCTGCAGTTCCTGTGACGGTGTGATTAAACTGGTAAACCGGAAAAGGTGGCCGGTTATGGTTCCTGTTAAACAATTGTGTGTAACGGATACCTTTTACTTCTTCTCCGTATTTATCTGTGGTAACGGCTTCGATTTTATAATAGCCATCCTGTAATATGCCAGGTGTAATATCAACCGACTCCTTGTCACGGGTGTCAATGGTTGTTGTTGTTACCAATTGAGCGGCTTCCCAGTTAAGGTAGTTGCTTTCTTCTTCATATTCATCTGAAGGGAAATATTTTGCAAATTCATTCCTGTCCATCACAAATTGATCCGGTCTTTGCCAGTAACGTTTCCTGATCAGGTGGTTGGGGGTCTGCAGGGCATAGATTTTTACCTGCACTTTCACAGTTTCTTTTTCATTGTCTAAGTTGGTAACATCCAGTTTTATTTGTTTTAGGCTATCTGCCTCGGCAAGCGATGGAACATTGATCTGTAACTGTAAAGCGGTATAACCTATGGTGATCACCGTATGATTACTACGGGTCTCTCCATTGATATCCGTTATATCGGCCGAAACACTGAAGTCAAACAGCGGATTACCGGAACGGTCCGTTATATCGTCTGCCAGTGCTTTGAACGAAATAACAAACCTGCCATCAGCATCTGTTTTGATTTCACCGTAACTGATCTCCCTGCTGCCTGCCTGCGGTATTGGCCATCTCCTGAGCCAGGGATACAGGAAGCGTGTATTGCGTTTTACAGCATAAACCACTTTTGCACCATCAAGGTTATTGCCCGCATAGGCTTTGGCCGTTCCGCGGATGGTAATGGAATCATTCAGCCGGTAAGTGCCCTTCGCTTTATCAAATGTGATGTTGAAAGTAGGCCGCTTGTATTCTTCTACAGAAAAATAAATGTTTGACTGGTTGTACTTTGTCAGTTGTATGCTGAAGTTGCCGGTCAGCACATTTTGCGGTAATCGAAATTTACCGCTGAATGAGCCGTAGTCATTCAATGTAAAACGGATGGAGTCTACCTTTTTGCCATTCACATCTTTCAGGAAAACCCAGTCAGTATCTTTACGTGATACAATTTTGCTTAACCCGGTTTTAGGATCCCTCGTAACGGCAATGCCTTTGAAATAAACCGTTTGCCCCGGGCGGTAAACAGACCGGTCGGTAAAGAAGAAAACCCGCCTGTTATTGTTTTCAAATTGGTTGATACTGGCTTCGCTTTCTTCTTCCTGTCCGTTGTTTTCATAGATGATGAAATCATTTTCTTTCAGGTCTAATTTGTCTTTGTCTTTGCTGAATACATACCTTATATTACCAGTATTCTTGTCCCCGGTAAACCTGAAATAACCGTTTTTGTCGCTTACCCCGGCACCGATTATCGAATAGGCCATGTCGCGCAATTCGCTGTTATAAGTACCTGCAAGAATGGTAATGCCAACATTGGCAAGCGGTTTGCCATTTCTCCTGTCCAATATGAAAAAGTCATTTTTATTCCTGATGTAACTAATGTCAGAGACATGGAAAAACTGGATGCAAAGTTTACTGCTGCTGTCGTTGAAAGCAGGGTTGTTTGATGAGAGCAATGCATAACTGCCAACGGGCAGTCCATCGATTTTGATCTCTGTCGTGTGTAACTGATGATCAGCAGTGGCAGGCAAGGCCTGGGTAAAAACCTTATAAGCTCTTTGCCTGGTTACTTTTTTCCAATAGTCTTCTTCCCACTGCCTGTTGCAGATAGTTTCATTATTGTCAATACGGATAATCCTGCTGTATAAGGTATCAATATTACGGTAACTGATGAATGCCCTGAATGCTTTACCCGGAATATTCACACGTTCTGTTTGTGTGCTTAATTCACGCTTGCCAATTTCCAGCAAAAGGTTATGCATACTGATGGCCCCAGGATCATTTTTTTGGAAAGCCGGCAATACCTGCTCTATCATTTGTTTTGCTTTTGCATAACTGTACCGGTTAGCAGTATCGCCAAAGGGGCTATAACTTTCTGCTTTATTGGTTTCCAGCCGTGCCAGCAGGTACCAGGCCTGGGCTGCTGCAGGAGTGGTGGCATGCTGTGTGGTAATTTCTTTCAGCGCCTTTACATACGCTGCTTCTTTGTTGCTGAAACTGGCCTGCTGGTATACCCATTCTATCCTTTCAAGATTAAGGTCGGTAAGGGCGTTTTTATCAGTGTCATTACTGTGTACTGCTATTAACTGCTGAAACAATTGCAAAGCCATCCATTGCTGTGCACTGCTGTCGTGCGTGATGAAATTGCTGTGCTGAAATGCAGCAATTGTTCCCAGTGCGTTACTGTTGTCAATGGTAAACGCATAGCTTGGTTTCGTGAGGTAACTATCACCCGATTTAAAATAGTCCAACGCTTCATGTGCCAGCAGATCATACAGTGAGGTTCTGGTTTTATTTCCTTTAATAATGATGGCATCATAAGCGCGGAGACTGGTTTGCTGCAACAGGGACTTGATAGACAATGCCTGCAGGAAGTTTTTTGTGATCGCCTGGTGAAAATCAGCGATGCCCCAGGTGGTTATATCATCTTTGGAAAAATTAACGGTGCTTTTCCTGTTATATAATCTCCAGCGGTAATTGTTGAAATACTGGTAAAGCCTTTTGGCCAGCAGTACCTGTAATATGCTTTTTTGCACCGCGTTGTTAGTGAGGTTGATTTCGGGCTGGATACTTTTGATGATCCTGTTGGGATCGTCTTCTGCTATCCTGTCTTCCAGCGTGTATCGATACATCAGGCATTTGATTGCCTGTCCGGATAACTTTTGTGACTGTGCTTTCTGATAGAGCGTATTTACTTTCTCTAATGCGGTCCTGGTAAGGTTACGCGTAATTACAAGAGAATCTATGTCCATCCATTCTTTGGAAAACGAAGTATCCGCTTTTTGAGCCCTGACCGACAATGAAAACAATAATGCGAGTGCTATGCAAAATTTCTGTAAAGCCATACCCTGTTTTTTGAGTTAAAGTACACTGTTGCTCCTAATGATGCAAACATGCCGATTATTGCATAAATCGCATTACCGTTAAAAAAAATCCCGGCTACCTGAATAGTAGCCGGGATTTTTTTAACATATGCTGTTGAATCATTTCTTCAATACTTCTGCCATGGTTTTGCCGATGTCAGCAGGACTGGCCACCACTGATATACCGCATTCTGCCATGATTTTCATTTTAGCAGCAGCAGTATCATCTGCTCCGCCAATAATAGCACCTGCGTGACCCATGCGACGGCCGGGAGGCGCTGTTTGTCCGGCTATGAAACCCACTACTGGTTTTGTTTTATTGTCTTTGATCCAGCGTGCAGCATCAGCTTCCATGCTACCTCCGATCTCACCAATCATGATGATGCCATCAGTCTCTGGATCATTCATCAGTAATTCAACTGCTTCTTTGGTAGGTGTTCCAATGATCGGGTCACCACCAATACCAATAGCAGTACTGATACCAAGTCCGGCTTTTACTACCTGGTCGGCCGCTTCATAAGTAAGTGTACCGCTTTTTGAAACAATGCCAATGCGGCCCTGCTTAAAAATAAAACCAGGCATGATGCCTACTTTGGCTTCGCCGGCTGTGATCACACCCGGACAATTAGGGCCTATGAGGCGGGTATTGGTACCTGACAGGTAATTTTTAACACGAACCATATCCTGTACGGGGATACCTTCTGTGATACAAACAACTAAGGCAATACCCGCATCAGTTGCTTCCATAATGGCATCTGCTGCAAAAGCAGGCGGCACGAAAATGATACTAACATTGGCACCGGTAGTTTTAACTGCATCGGCCACCGTGTTGAAAACGGGCCTGTCTAAGTGTGTGCTGCCACCTTTACCGGGTGTTACACCACCCACTACATTGGTACCATACTCAATCATCTGGGTAGCATGAAAAGTACCCTCTGTTCCGGTAAAACCCTGAACAATGATCTTTGACTGTTTGTTCACTAATACTGCCATGATATAGCTGTTTCTGGAGGTTTAAAATTTGCCCGCAAAAATAGGTGAAAAGACAGTAGGGTTTGAGGTTTGCAGTTCAAAGCCCGGAGTTTTTTATAAAAAGGGTGAGATTTAGACCGTTTCGGGTTCAATTGCAGCCGGATTCGATACAGATAGAGGCGTTGTTCGGTATTAAGACAGCTATAATGCATAGATAACCCATAGATAAGCCATATAATGCTAATAATAGCTTATCTATGGGTTATCTATAACTTATATATGGCTTATCCACGAATAAAGGCCGGGGTTACCCCGGGTTTATAACGGGTAATCCTCAAAGGGGTCTGTAAAATGAACTGTGTCAAAGAATAATTAAGATGTAGTAAAAAAGAGGCGGGGTCGGCT
>JBHAFM010000046.1:0-9635 GCA_041856175.1 Sediminibacterium sp. | reverse complement strand
AGAAACCGATTGTGCTGTACGGCACTTCTATCATGCAGGGGGCATGTGCCAGTCGCCCCGGCCTGGCCTGGCCGAACATCCTGGGGAGAAAAATGGACAGGCCCGTTATTAACCTTGGATTTTCGGGTAATGGACAACTGGAACCACCATTGATCGATTTAATGAATGAAACAGATGCAAAGCTTTTTGTACTTGATTGCATGCCCAATCTTGTCAGCCGCAGTAAGTTTCCGGGCGAAGAGATCCGGAAAAGGATCATTGCCTCGGTAAAAAGCCTGCAATCGAAACATAGTTCTGTTCCGATCTTGCTGGTGGAGCATAGTGGCGGCCTTGAAGGCGCTGATATGGACAGTAGCATGGTGAATGAATTTAAAAATGCAAGTAATATACTCGCTAAAACATTTGATGAGATGCGGCAGGAGGGGATAGGAAATATTTACCTGCTTACTGATAAAGAGATAGGATTGGACCTGGAAAGCACCGTAGATGGTACACACCCCAACGATATTGGCATGATGAAACATGCCGATGCCTATGAATCAGTCATTCGAAAGATCTTAAAAGAAGAAAAAGGAACCACCCGTACCACCATGCCTATTCGTCAGCGGCGAGATTTTGCTACCTATGATTTTATGCAGCGGCATGAAGCTGTTTTAAAAACAGTAAAAGAGAAATTACCCGGTCTTTTGGTCATCGGGAATTCGATCACACATTTCTGGGGCGGGCAACCGGAAGCCGGTATCAACAGGGGCGCTGTTTCGTGGAATAAATATTTTGGATCGCTAAACCCGGTAAACCTCGGCTTTGGATGGGATAGAATTGAAAACGTATTGTGGCGGGTGTACCACGGAGAACTGGATGGCTATAAAGCAGGTAAAATTGTATTGACAATCGGCACCAATAACCTGAGCATCGGTGATAGTGATGAGGACATTGTTGATGGATTAAAACATTTGATCAAAGCCATTCAAGAGCGACAACCTGGGGCAAAATTGTTTTTATCAGGCATTTATCCCCGGAGGAATATGGAGGCCAGGATTGTAACAGTCAACAAAAAGATAGCGTCGCTGGCAACAATTATGAAAACCGTATTTGTCAACCCCGGAACCCTGTTGCTGAAGCCGGATGGGAAGATCGACGAAAAACTTTTTTCAGATGGCTTGCACCCCAATGAACAAGGTTATGAAAAACTAGGCGCTGCACTGTCTCATGCTATTCACTGAGCAACCATGCCCACCTGTTACACAATCGTTTGCGCCATATTTCCCGGAAATTTTGAGGGATGTGAATGATGTCTCAAATTTACATGTAATACATAATGATGTATGATATTAAATAGCAGAGACAAACCAGCATTCACATTTTCCCTGCTTGCAGGGCTTATCTTTTGCAATAGTATGCTCTTTTCGCAACCTGCCTCTACGAGTGCAGATTGGCAGAGCCCACATGCCTTGCAGCAATTACAGGCTGCACCGGTAGCGCTGATCCCCTTTCCGCAGCAGGTGGAATGGAGCAATCAAACCTGTTTGCTAAAAGCCAATGCAACGGTCTGTTATTTTATCAGTGACACCGCCGGTGTTGCCAACGCCCTTCGTTCTTTAGCGGAAATACTGGGCAACAGGAATATTGCCGTAAAGCAGTTGCCGGTCAAAGCAAATGATATTTTACTATTGGATAACGCCATTCTGTTGCTCATCAATAAAGATATACATGTAAAGAGCGAGGGCTATACTTTGGATGTCAATAATAAAGGAGTGGTGGTAACAGGCAAAGACGCAGCGGGTCTATATTATGGAGTACAAACACTGCGGCAACTGGTGATCGAAAAAAAAGGCAAACTCTTATTACCTGGCTGCCATATAGAGGACTGGCCTGCATTTGGTCTGCGGGGCTTTATGCACGACAACGGGCGTAATTTCCAGGAAATAGCTTCACTGAAAAAACAACTTGATCGTTTATCCGCTTATAAGTTCAATACCTTTCACTGGCATCTTACTGATAACCCGGCATGGAGGCCGCAAAGCAACCTATACCCGCAACTGAATGATGCAAAAAACCGTAAGGCCGGGCGGGATCCCGAAAGGTCATACAGTTTTGATGAGATCCGTGAACTGATCCGTTATGCACGCGAGCACGTCATTACGGTCATCCCTGAACTGGATATGCCGGGGCACAGCGCTTATTTTGAACCCACATTCGGTTTCAAAATGGGATCGGAACAGGGTATGCAGGTATTGGAAAAACTGATCGATGAATTTTGCAGTGAAATACCCGCAACGGATTGCCCCATTATACACCTTGGTTCAGATGAAGTGCATATAAACAATCCCCAGGCATTCATCCGGCGCATGACGGCCAGGGTAAAAGCCAATGGGAGAAAAGCGATGGTATGGAATCCAGGACTACCACCCGAGCAGGGTACCATCGAACAGGTATGGAGAGACGATGCAACCAATGGAAACCTGCGGGGAGATGGCAATCCTTATGTGGACGCTTATGCAGGCTACCTTAATTCTTATGATGCATTGAGTCTTATCCAGCGTTATTTCTTTCAGCAGGTTTGCAATAAACAGCAGGGCGATTCCCTTGCGCTGGGCGGCATCCTTTGCTGCTGGCCGGATACAAGGGTGGATGACAAGAGGAAAATATTATTGTATAATCCCGTATGGCCCGGCGCGCTTACTTATAGTGAAGCAGTGTGGTGCGGAAGACCACAGGCGGCAGAAAAGTATATGTCGGCATTACCAACGGTAACAGCAACAGCCGGGAAGTATTTTCATGAATTTGAAATGCGGCTGGCCAGTCACCGCGACCGGTTCTTTACAAATGAGCCATTTCCTTATGTGCAGTTTGGTAACATAGCATGGCAAATGACAGGCCCGTATGATCGCAATAAAATGGAACCGGTTGGAAATTCAGCAACGGTTAACAATAGGGAAGTAACAGGAGGGGTGATACGTTTGGAAGGATGGCTTGACCGGAAAATAATCCTATCAGGCAATGCCAATGAAACCGTTTACCTTACAGCGTATATGAAGAGCGACAAAGCCAGGACCGTTCATGCCATGACCGGTTTTGAAGCGCCCGTTCGCTCCAACCGGCGCAGTGCAGGCATTCCTGCCAATGGCAAATGGGATGCAAATGGCGGTGCTCTTTTTGTGAATGGCAAGGAAGTTCCCGGACCGCAATGGCAGAATCCGGGGGGCAACCGTTACCTCAAACCCACCTGGGAAACACCGGCTAATGAAATACCTTATACGGATGAAGAGTTTTACTGGAGTCGTCCCCCTGCCGTTATCGAACTAAAAAAAGGGTGGAACAAGATCGTGGCGCGTGTACCGCGCACTTACCAGGAGCAGGCGTGGATGTTTGCTTTCATCCCGGTTAAACTAAATGCCCGGGGGCGATGGGTGGAGGATGGTTCGGTTACCCTGCAGGCATCTGCTGGTAAAGCATACCACCAACTCTAACAGGTATAAGATATGGCTGTACCCTTATTTTTAACAGAGGTATTATTCTATAGAAATAGGACTATACTATTGTTTTTCATGTCTGTTAATCATGAAGAGCAGACTTTTACTCATTGCCTTTACTGTTTCAATAGTGTTGCAATTGGCGGCACAACCAAGGAACTATACTGTAACCAATGCCCATTCGCACAATGATTATGAACAACCTGTCCCTTTTTGGCTGGCCTATGGTGAAGGATTTGGCTCTATCGAAGCAGATATCTTCTTAAAGAATGGAGAATTATATGTAGCACATAATATACTGGAATTGCAAAAGCACCGTACCCTGGAACAATACTACCTGCAACCACTATTGCAATGTTTGAAGGAAGGTAACGGGCACCCTTTTATGGATACTTCACGAAGCCTGCAATTATTGATCGATGTAAAGACCGATGCTATCCCCACCTTGCAAAAGCTGATAGAAAAGCTGAATGCATATCCTGCCCTAAGAAATCAAACAGGTATTCGCTGGGTGATCAGCGGTAATATTCCGGCTCCTGAGCATTTTCAAGATTATCCTTCTTTTATTTGGTTTGACGGAGATGCACAAAGGCCCTATACTGCTGAAGCGCTTTCCAAAATTGCACTGTTCAGTACCAGTTTCAGAAAAATAAGCTATTGGAATGGGATTGACAGCTTGTCTATTATAGATCACGTTAAATTAAAACAATTAATCTGCACAACACATCAATTACAAAAGCCGATTCGGTTTTGGGCTGCACCGGATAAACCTTTAGCATGGAATACATTGATGCAACTGGGAGTGGATTATATTAATACAGATCATATTGCCGCATTAGCATTAGAACTTAACAAGATAGCGTTGAATAAAATCGATGAAAAAAGGCCGGCATCAGTCCTGGATTCAGGTTGTGATTGTATTGTCTCTACATCCTATAACCCACCATCTTTTAGATATAGAGTAGCAAGCGTCTTTAGTAAACTCTTGAGAGTGCTGTAACACTGCAGGCATATTTTTCTTGCAAATTCCCCCCATTGATTAAAATACAAAACCCACCGAAGTGGCACCCAATTATGCTGCAACCACAACTTATACTCCAGAACAGGGAAATGGATTAATGTTATACCAAAATGTTGTATTAAGAAGACTTCTTCTTTTTCTTATCCGGAGCTTGAGTTAATGCCGATCCTGCAACACTCTTGACACTCTTAGGCGTATTAGGATTCGAAAGAAGCTTACAAAATTGGCCGATAAAAATTTAACAAGGTCATTAGCAAACAGAGGCTTCTCATATAATGAATGAACTGGGAGAATCTGTATCTTTTATAAAAAATTAATATGATTACCAGTTATAAGTTGTTATCGGATTACCTCCGGCGACAGGCTTTTTTATTGACGCTCCTGTTGCTGACCTTTATATTCCATACTTCATTGAACGCGCAGGCAAGCATCTCTAAACCAGAACAGTCTTATTCAAGATTTGGTTATGCAGATCTGGGCGACTCCGTTGAATTTGTATTTGGCCAGCTGTCGGCTCCCCCTGAAACTCTGAGCATTTTTTAAGTGCACCATCGGTTTGCAACGAATCTGTAGTGAAGTGTGTCCTGAATTTGGAGGGGTTAAACAATGACCTCCTGTTTTCGGTTGTACTAAAATGGTCAACCGATGTGCTCATATGTTCGAACTTCTAAAAGCTTTTTATGTTTCCATCGCCTGCAAACCGTCAGAAAACTAAAAAGACCAGCAAAGGCGAGTTAAAAAAGAGACTTTGGGGCAAATATAAAAAGTAATTGTACAAAATATTGTACAAGTTTATTTCCTTTCTTACCTTTGCTTCATGATCGCTACCTATTCAGATTTCCGGCAGAAATTAAAAGGCTACCTCGACCAGGTATTTGAGAGCCATACACCCCTGCATGTTACCCGCACCAAGGGAGAGAATATCGTCGTGTTATCAGAATCGGATTACGAGAGCCTGATGGAAACGGTGTACCTGCTAAAATCGCCTAAGAACGCGGCCCGCCTGATGGAGGCTGTGGAACAATACAAAGCAGGTAAGGGGCGGACCAGAAAATTAATTGAACCGTGAGCATTGTTTTTATGGACAATGCATGGGAGGATTACCTGTACTGGCAGCAGACAGATAAATCCATGCTGAAAAAAATCAACCAGTTGATCAAAGAGATCAGTCGCAGTCCTTACGAGGGAACGGGTAAGCCGGAGCCGCTGAAAGAAAACCTCTCCGGTTTCTGGTCACGACGCATCAACCTGGAACACCGTCTGGTGTATAAGTTTGAAGGAGACAAGGTAATAATTCTGCAGTGCCGTTATCATTATTAAGACTGTTTATTTCCGGGACACATTCATACAGTATTCCAGCTGCATTTACTGCCTTTTGCACGCAAGTTTTACGCAAATCAGTCTAAAAGCACAAAATCCGCCGAAGCGGATTTTGTAATTGATTAGTATCAGTTAGTGCGGATGGAGGGGGTCGAACCCACACGCCTCGCGGCGCTAGATCCTAAGTCTAGTGCGTCTGCCAATTTCGCCACATCCGCAGAAAATGTCCCGGAGCCATTAACTGACTTCGGGACGCAAAAGTAGGGGATTTAAGAAATAAAATAGTGCCTTTGTAAGAAAAGAACCTTAATCCCTCTGGGTGCGATGATTGCCTGCATACCTTCTGCTGTCACCACCCCTGAAAGAACGGCGGGCATTGTGACCCTGAAACCGTCCCTGCTGTTTTTGCGGCAGCGGTTTATTAAGGTTGTTCAGTGAAGTGTCGCTCATCGCGTAAGGATGATCGTTTACAACAGGAATATTGATCGAGATCAGCTTCTGTATATCTTTCAGGAATGCTTTTTCTTCTGAATCGCAAAATGATAAGGCAATGCCTGATGCGCCTGCGCGACCTGTACGGCCAATACGGTGTACATAGGTTTCGGGCACATTGGGCAATTCGAAGTTGATCACGTGTGAGAGATTGTCAACATCAATGCCTCTTGCAGCGATATCTGTTGCAACGAGTACACGTGTTTCACCAGTTTTGAAATTGGTGAGCGCACGCTGGCGTGCATTCTGTGATTTGTTGCCGTGAATGGCTTCTGCTTTAACACCTGCTTTATGCAAGTCTTTCACTACTTTATCGGCGCCATGCTTGGTACGTGTAAACACTAATGCGCTTTTGATAGCATCATTTTTCAATACATGCGTCAACAATGATTTCTTGTTTTCCTTTTCTACAAAATACATCCCTTGCTGAATGGTTTCTGCAGTGGATGATACAGGCGTCACTTCTACTTTAACCGGGTTGGTTAAAATGGTGCTGGCCAGCCTGGCAATTTCTTCAGGCATTGTTGCAGAGAAGAAAAGGGTTTGCCTTTTTGCAGGCAGTTTGGCAATAATCTTTTTTACGTCGTGGATAAAACCCATATCAAGCATGCGGTCTGCTTCATCCAGTACAAAGAATTTTATCTGATCGAGCGTGATGTAACGCTGTTGAATCAGATCCAGCAAACGACCTGGTGTAGCAATCAGGATGTCAACGCCGTTTCTCAGTGTATTGGTTTGTCCGTGTTGCGATACGCCACCAAAGATCACGAGGTGTTTCATGCCCATGTGCTTACCATAAGCTGCGAAACTTTCATCGATCTGTATGGCCAGTTCCCTTGTTGGTGTTAATATCAGCGCTTTGATGCCTTTTGATTGGTTACCACCCCCCTGGTATTCATTCGTCCTGTTCTCTGCCATTAATTGTAAGACAGGGATGGCGAATGCGGCAGTTTTACCGGTTCCCGTTTGTGCACAGCCTAAAAGGTCGTTGCGTTTTAATACGATCGGGATCGATTGTTCCTGGATCGGTGTAGGTGTTGTGTAACCTTCTGTCTTAAGGGCCTCTAATATGGGCTCAATAAGGTCTAATTGTTCGAATGTCAATTGAAAAAATTTAATGTAAAATCACCTGAAATAGTACCAGGTGCTATATAGCCTACCCGTTATTTGACTTGATGAACTTTGTCACGGAAGGATATCCAAGTCGAGAAGAGAGCGTATATGAATGCCGCAAAGGTATGCTTTTTTGTTGATAGTCTGTTACTGACCGTTTGTGGTTGAAATGCAACAGGCTATAACAATGCTGTAATCTGCTCTAAGAAAAACTGGTCTGTTGCATCAAAATGATTGTATAATTCACTGTCAACATCCAGCACACCAACGACTTGCTTGTTTTTGAACAGCGGTACTACGATCTCTGATTTAGAGAGGCTGCTGCAGGCAATATGGCCGGGAAATTTTTCTACATCCGGTACAATGAGTGTGGCTGCTTTTTCCCAACTGGTGCCGCATACCCCTTTGCCTTTGCGGATGCGGGTGCAGGCAACAGGCCCCTGGAAAGGGCCAAGTACCAACTGGTCCTCTTTCACCAAATAGAAACCAACCCAGAACCATCCGAATTGTTCTTTTAATGCGGCGGCCACATTGGCCAGGTTGGCAACCAGGTCTGACTCACCATCAAGCAACCCTTTGATCTGCGGGATCAGTGATTCGTATTGTGTTTGTTTGTCTCCTTGTATAACAACTAAATCTTCGGCCATAACGCAACATTTAATGCATGTATCTTCCGATTACCGGAAGCTTCTGAAATTCTTTCTTTTCTACCAGCAGGATAAACCTGGCAAAAGCTCCGAGTAACAAAGTACCAAAACTTAATTTAAACCATAAAGGGTCAAAGAAATACAACATGCCTTTGTGCAGTAAAAACAGCAGGACTACAATAACTATATAAGCAACTAATTTTTTGGTCGCATAAGGAATGCGGTATTCTTTTTGTCCCCATACATAACTTACCACCATCATACTTCCATAAGAAAGAAAAGTTGCCCATGCACAGGCCATATAACTGAAGCGTGGTATGAAGAGCCAGTTAATCAGTAAAGTAATGATAGCACCGATCAATGTGATCCATGCACCGGCCATGGTCTTATTACCCAGCTTGTACCATACGCTCAGGTTATAGTAAATGCCCACAAACATATTGGCTAACAGGAGTATGGGCACCACTTTCAGTCCCACCCACATCTTTGGGTTGCGGATGAATTGTTTCCAGATATCCAGATACAGCACCACGCAGAGGAACATGAAGCAAAGTGTGATGACAAAAAATTTCATCACCCGTGCATAGGTCTTTGGTGCATTTTCCTGTTGCGCCTGCTTGAAGAAAAAGGGCTCTGCACCCATGCGGAAGGCCTGTACAGCCAATGTAATGAGGATGGACAATTTATAGCAGGCCGAATAAATACCGACTTCCGCTTTGGCAGCAGCAACACTGCTCACAGGCGCCCACCAGCCCAGCATGATACGGTCAAATGTTTCATTGATCATACCTGCAAAGCCGGCAACGATCAGTGGCAGTCCGTATAGCATCATCTCTTTCCACAAAGCGGCATCAATTTTCCATTGAAAACCTGCCAGTTGTTTGCTAAGCAATAAAAGCGTCACTGCATTCTGTATTACATTGGCCACCAGCACGTATCCAACGGCCCATGCCGGGTTGAAAAAAAGATGTACCCAGTGAGATGATTTGTGTGCGGCTAATTTCGGGCATACACTCAGGAAAAAATAAATGCTGGCAATATTGATCAGTATCCCGCCTACTTTGGCCAGGGCAAATTTCACAGGTCTTCCATCCTGCCTGAGTTTTGCAAAGGGAATGGCGCACAAGGCGTCTAACGCAATAATAACGGTGGCGAGCACTAAGTATTCGGGATGCTCGGTGGTTTGTAAAAGAACACTTAAAGGGTGCCGCAGCGAAAGCAAAAGCACAGTTAGCAGTAGTGTGGAACTGAGCAGCGATATGCTGGTTGTATTATAGACGGCTTGTTTATCGGCTTTGTTGGCAAACCTGAAAAAAGCAGTCTCCATGCCATAAGTGAATACCACATTCATAAATGGAATAAAAGCGTAGACGATCGACATCTCACCGTACTGCGATTCGGTAAACTTAAAAGTGAGATAGGGAGTCAGCAAATAATTGATCAACCTCGCCGCAATAGAACTCACGCCGTACCATAATGTCTGCCCTGCTAATTTTTTTATGCCGCTCAATGGATGTCTGATTTGGTGATGTCTGAAGTCTGATTTGTCTGCTAAAGTAATGAATGTGT
>JBHAFM010000045.1:0-12677 GCA_041856175.1 Sediminibacterium sp. | reverse complement strand
ATGTAACGCACGCCTCTTTTGAAAAGGCTATCAAGGTTGCTTAATTTATTTTCTATCATGTGGCCGCCTTCCACACCCATCATACAGCCTAATTTTTTTTCTTTTACGGCCTGCTCCAGGTCCTTCGGTGTCTTTACTATCATCATAGCAGCAGGATTTCTTTCTACCCAGGCATATAAAGTATCAATTTCACGGTTGGCCCTTGCAAAGGCCTTGCCTGTGCCGAAGGACCCGTCGCACCAGACAGAAAATACCTGTACATCAATACCGCCCTGTTTCATACGCGCGAGATCTGAATGGGCGTACCCTTTCATATCTGCATCAAAACGGACATGCTTTTCAATGGCCTGGGTGAGCACGTCATTGTGGGTGTCTATGACTATTGCGTTGTTGTGTAATTTCTGGTAACGCTGTGCGTGTAAACTAAAAGGGAGCAATAAACAGCAGATCAGCTTTTTTATCATAGCCTGTTATTCTTTTTTAAAGTGATGCCGGCTCTTGTGCCGTTGTGCCTGCCTTCTTCGAGCGTCAGCCGGCCGTTGACCAGTACATACTTAAAGCCGGTTGCGTATTGGTGCGGTTGATTATAGGTAGCAAGGTCGCGCACCAGGTTTTCATCGAATACAACAATATCTGCAGCAAAACCTTCACGCAGGAGGCCACGGTTGTTCAGCTGGAATTTTTGCGCCGGCAAAGAAGTCATCCTGCGGATGGCTTCTTCCAAAGAGATTACTTTTTCCTCGCGTACATATTTACCCAGTATCCTTGCATTGGTTCCGTAGCCACGCGGGTGCGGATTGCCCTGGCCAAATACCCTGATACTGGCGTCGGATGCAAACATGTTGAAAGGATATTTCATGATCGCATTCACATCTTTGTCACTCATGCCATGAAATACCATACTGGCGTTACCCTGCTCCATCATTTGAATAATGGTACCTGCTTCTTCTATGGCTTTGTGTTTTTTGCCTTTGATGAGGTTTACTTCTTCAATACTTTTTCCATTCAGGGTACTGTCGGCCTTGAAGCTTGCCACTACCGGGTAGCTGAAATGGTTCAGTTTTCTTTTTTGTAAACGTTGCAGCATATAATTGACAGCCTCTTTCCGGACAGCTGGCCTGGCCAACCTTGTTTTGATGGAGTCCTGTCCGTCTGCCAATATCCAATCGGGCAATAAGGTACTTAAGGAGGTACTGCTTGCAGTATAAGGATATTGGTCGATGGTTACATCCAACCCGGTTTCACGTGCTTTGATAACCAAAGGCAGTGTTTCGCTGCTTCTGCCCCAGTTTTGCTGGCCGCTGAGCTTGAAATGTGATATCTCTACCGGTATTTTTGCTTCCCGGCCAATTTGCAGGGCTTCTTCAATAGCTGGCACCACGCTGTCGGCTTCATCGCGTATATGGCTGGCGTATACGCCGTTATAGCGGGCAGCTACTTTGGCTAAACGCACTATTTCATCTGTTTTGGCATAAGTGCCGGGTATATAGATCAGCCCGGTTGACAAACCAACCGCCCCGTCTTTCATGGCCTGTTCCACTAACGCTTCCATCTGTTTCATCTCGGTTTCATTGGGAGATCGGTTGGCCGTGCCGAGTACCGCTTTCCGCACATCATTATGGCCGATCAGGGAAGCTGTATTGATGGAAAGGTGCAGGCTGTCGAGCATGGCAAAATAAGCTCCCAATGCTACTTTCGACAGGCCGCAATTGCCAGTGATGACAGTAGTTACGCCGTCATAAATAAAATTTGCGGCAAGGGGTTCTTTTTGTTCATCGTCTTCAATATGCGTATGTACGTCAATAAAGCCGGGGGCAATGACCAACCCGGTGGCATCGATCACCTTGTCTGCCCGCCATTGCGGAAGCCTGCCTGTCCTGATGATCTTACCATCCCTGACAGCTACATCCCCATAAAACCAGGGATTGCCTGTACCGTCGATGATCTTGCCATTTTTAATGAGGATATCAGCCTGCTGGCCATACATAACAGAGAGTGAGAAAGATAACACCAGCCCCAAAAGATATCGCATAAGCATGGATTGTACGGAAAGATAGCAATCTTTAAATGATTGTACAGATACCGGCTATTTCAAACAAACCACAGGCTTCAAACCACAAACACCAAACTATTCCTGTAATTTTGCACACCTAAAAAATAGCGGATATGCAGGATAAGCTGGATGCCATTAAAGCCCGTTTTGAACAGGTTGGTTTGGCATTGACCAACCCGGAGATCATTAATAACCAGAAGCAGTTTGGCGCTTACAGCAAAGAGTACCGCTCTTTGGAGAAGATCGTAAAACCTTATGAGGAATATAAAAGGGTAGTAGCCGATTATGATTTTGCAAAAGAAAGCCTGACCGGCAGCGATGAAGAGATGCGCGAGCTGGCTAAAATGGAATTGCCCGGATTGGAAGAAAAGAAAACTGCACTGGAGAAAGAACTGACCAAACTCTTAATACCCAAAGACCCGCAGGACGATAAAAATGCCATCCTTGAGATACGTGCGGGAACAGGTGGTGATGAAGCCAGTTTATTTGCAGGTGACCTCCTGGGCATGTACCTGCGTTATTGCAACAAAAAGGGATGGAAAACAGCAATCGTTAGTGAAAGTGAAGGCACGGTGGGTGGCTATAAAGAAGTGGTGGTTGAAGTGTCGGGCGAAGACGTCTATGGTACATTGAAATTTGAAAGCGGCGTACACCGGGTGCAACGTGTACCCAATACAGAAACACAGGGTCGCGTACACACATCGGCCGCAACTGTGGCAGTGATGCCTGAAGCAGAAGAAGTGGATTTTGAGTTGAAGGAAAGCGACGTTAAAATGGAAACAGCGCGCAGCGGCGGGGCAGGCGGACAAAACGTAAACAAAGTGGAAACCAAGGTTTTCTTAACCCATATTCCTACCGGCGTGGTGGTGGTTTGCCAGACAGAACGTTCTCAGTTGGGTAACCGCGAAAAAGCCATGACCATGTTGCGTACCAAACTGTATGAAGAACAGGTGCGCAAGCAGGAAGAAGAGATTGCGCGCCACAGGAAGACATTGGTAAGCACGGGCGATCGCAGCGCCAAGATCAGAACCTATAACTGGCCACAGGGAAGGGTTACCGATCATCGTATTGGTCTTACTTCCTATAACCTCGATGCCGTAGTCAACGGCGGAGAAATTGACGAGTTCATTGAAGCACTGCAGGTAGCGGAGAATGCGGAGAAGATGCTGATACAGTAGAAAATGTAGGATTTAAATTCTAAGTCCTTAATTATTCTTCACCTTATCTTCAGCCGCCTTTATTTTCAGTTCCCATTCCCAGGCTGTCTTCATCATGTCTTTAATGCCGTATTGGATGTTCCAGCCGAGTGCTGTTACGGCGTAATTGTTGTTGGCATAGATGGCCATGATATCGCCCGGACGGCGGGGTCCTATTTCATAATTAAGCCTGACACCGCTCACTTCTTCAAAAGTATGGATGGCTTCGAGTACGGTTACGCCGTTGCCGGTGCCGAGATTGAAGACATCACAGGATGTTTTATTTTTTCCGGCAACAAGGTATTGGATGGCCAGGGTATGCGCATGCGCAATATCACATACGTGGATGAAGTCGCGGATGCAACTGCCATCCCTGGTGGGGTAATCATTACCATAGACCATCATTTTAGGCAGCTTGCCGATCGCTGTTTGGGTAATGGCCGGTACTAAGTTCTGCGGCCTGCCCAAAGGCAGTTCGCCAAGCAATGTTGTAGGGTGGGCGCCTGTCGGATTGAAATAACGTAACAGGATGGCATTGGTCAGTTTACTCTTGGCAAAATCGCACAGTATTTCTTCCCCCATCTGTTTAGTAGCGCCATAAGGAGATTCGGCTTTTTTGATGGGGGATTGCTCGGTTACCGGGGTGCTGTCAGGACTGCCATATACGGTGCAGGAAGAAGAAAATACAAAATGCGGGATATTGAATTCGTTCACGCACTTCAGCAGGTTGATAAGGGAGAAAAGGTTGTTCTCATAATACATCAGGGGCTGTTCCACCGACTCGCCTACTGCTTTATAAGCGGCAAAATGGATAACGCCGGTGATGCCCGGATTCTCCTGGAAAACAGCGAGCGTCTCATCAAAATTTTTCAGGTCAACATGGTAGTTCTTGATTTTTTTCCCGGTGATCTGCTCAATACCTCTTATTGCGTAAGAAGTGGACCGGGAATTATCATCTATTGAAATTACGTCAAACCCATGCTCAATCAGGTCTGCAATGGTGTGCGAGCCAATATAACCGCAACCACCTGTAACAAGAATTTTAGCCATGCTGCAAAGTTAGTGCGGCAAAGTAAATGTAAGCGGACGATACTAAATAAATAATTTTAAGATATAGAAAAATGCAGCGGCCAGGGCGGCAGATACGGGGATGGTCAGGATCCAGGCCCAGATCAGGTTAATGGTTACACCCCAGCGAACAGCGCTCAGACGCTTGGTAGCACCTACGCCAATGATGGAACCTGTAATCGTATGTGTGGTACTGACAGGTATTTTAAAATGTTCGGTAAGGAAAAGGGTGATGGCGCCAGCCGTTTCTGCGGCCACGCCTTCTAAGGGTGTTACTTTTGTGATGCGGGTACCCATGGTTTTTACAATCTTCCAGCCGCCGCTCATTGTACCTAATCCAATGGCTAAAAAGCAGGATAAGGGAACCCAGTCGGGTATCGATTTCAGGTCGGGAATATAATTACTGGTTACCATCGCCGCACCGATCAGTCCCATCACTTTTTGCGCATCATTGCCGCCATGCCCCAAGCTGAAAGCTGCGGAAGAAAGCAGCTGCAGCCGTTTGAACCATTTCTCTGCTTTATAGGGGTTAGCCCTTTTACAGAGGTGGACGATGAGAATAGTAATGATAAATGCGATGACCATACCTATTAACGGCGCCAGTACAATGAATGAAATGATGGGTATTACCTTATGTGTTACGATGACGCTGAAAGTCTGGTAGTGTGCAACTGCCGCGCCGATCAATCCCCCGATCAATGCATGGGAGGAACTGGAGGGGATACCAAACCACCAGGTGATCAGGTTCCAGGCAATGGCAGCCAGCAGCCCGGCAAAAAGTACATACAGTGCCAGGTGGTCTCCTTTTTGCAGCGTGACGCTTTTGGCAATGGTATCGGCAATGCCAAAGCCGCCGACCAGGTATTTAGAGATAAAAAATGCGCCAAAATTAAAAAGGGCAGCCCAGAGAACCGCCTGGAAGGGAGTGAGTACCTTGGTAGAAACAATAGTGGCAATGGAATTGGCCGCGTCGTGAAATCCATTAATATAATCAAAAATAAAAGCTAATGCGATAATGACGATTAATAGCGTTACCATAAAGTTCCTTTTCGTGAGACGTGAGACGTGAGCTTTTGTCACTGATGCCCCACGAACTAAGCGTATTTGATAATGATGGATTCGATTACATTGGCGGCATCTTCACATTTATCGGTTGCAATCTCCATCACCTGGTAGATCTCCCGTTTTTTGATCACTTCTTTAAAATCGTTTTCCTGCTGGAACAGCATTTCAATGCTCATGTCAAACACATCATCAGCCTGGTTCTCAATACTGTTGACCTTAACCATGGCTTCGGTCATTGCGCGCAGGTGTTTCATGTCGCGCAGGCCCAGTACGGCTTTTTTGATCTCAACGGTTCCCTGTAAGATCAGGTCAGCCATTTTCTGAATGCCTGTATCGTTGGGGTTTACATTATAGAAGTTGATCTTTTTGGCGGAGGCGAAAATATAATCTGCAATATCATCAAGGGCAGTGGCGAGGTAGTGGATGTCTTCCCGGTCAAAGGGCGTGATAAAATTTCTGCCTAATTCTGTAAAAATGCGGTGGGTATTATCGTCGTTTTTGTGTTCCAGGTCCTCAATCTGTGCAAGTATAGATGCCCTGCGGTTACTATCGGGCTCACTCACCATTTCTTTCAGTTTGACGCCCATTTCATGCCCTTTTTCAGCTACATCCTCAAATAACTCATAAAAAACTTTGTTCTTTGGCATGAATAAGCGCCCGAAGGTGTTGATACCCATAACGATTAAAATTTACGCAAAAATAGGCTTATGCTATGGATGCGGAGGTTGATACAAAAAGTTAATGATTAGGTAACATTGATATTTTCTACTTTTTTGTATTACTATATCGTTAATGTACAAAAGATTTTCCGCTTACTAAATAACATTTTGGTTGCACTGGCTTCATAACTGCTTAACATTTGCGGGGCATTTTTGCATCGTTGTTCAAATGGGTTCGTAGCAATTAAACAAACAGGCAGATTTTCTCATGTGCGCCCCGATATCTATCGGGGCTTTTTTTGTCAGTCCTTTCGCGAATCCAGGGTAAACCCGATCGTAGTGCCCACATCTAATTTACTGCGTACGTGCATGGTTTGTCCGTGTGCTTCAATGATATGCTTGCAGATGGCGAGCCCAAGCCCGGTTCCGCCGCCATCACGGCTACGGCCACGGTCGGTTCTGTAAAACCGTTCAAAGATGCGTGAAAGATGCTCCTCGGCTATGCCAATGCCATCATCGCTGAATTCGATCAGTACATGCCGGCCATCGGTTTTATAAACGCTGGCTACTATACTGCCATCCCGTTTGCCATACTTGGTAGCATTCTCTACAAGGTTATTGATGACCTGCCTGATCTTTTCTTTATCGGCAAAAACAGTGATGGGGTATTCGCATCCTTTTTTAATCGTGCATTTGATATTGCATGCAGCGGCTTTAATGGACAATGTTTCATACACTTCCCTGATCAGGTCCTGGATAATAAAATTCTCTTTGTACAAAGGCTGTTCGCCGCTTTCCAGGCGTGATATCTCATCAAGATCCTGTGCCAGGTTCACCATCCTGTCCACATTACGTGCTGCGTTCTCTAAAAAACGTTTACTTACCCCGGGGTCTTCGAGGGCGCCATTTAATAAAGTGTCCACATAACCCTGGATGGCGAAGATGGGCGTCTTGAATTCGTGCGCCAGATTTTGTAAAAACTCTTTACGGTAAGCCTCATTCCTTTTTAACAGCTCAATCTCTTCGCTTCGCTGCTCTGCCCATTTCTCCACATCTTCCCTTACTTCATCTATTCCTTTCTGCGGCAGTATATACTTATAATAAGTTTCTTCGCGTTTGCTGGCCTTGGTCTGGTATATGAATTTATAAATGAGCTTGATTTTCCTGTAAATAAAAGATTCCAGCACAAAGCGGATCAAGAGGTAACTGCCAATAAAAGTAATCCCGAAGGATATCAGTGTAATGGTCCAGTCGGGCCGTATGATCCATATACCCAATGCGATCGGCACGGAGAGAATGAGCGCCGTAAATGCAGACAACTGCTGTGGAGAAAGGTTTTTTGTTTTAAACATTTGTGAATGGGTTACAGACCACAAACTTAACCCCATTTGTTATACTTCGAACTTGTAACCCACTCCCTTTACGGTGGTAATACAATCAATCCCCAGTTTCTGTCTCACTTTGCGGATATGCACATCAATGGTGCGGTCGCCAACAATGACGTCATTGCCCCATATCTGCGACAGTATTTCATTGCGCAGGAAAACACGCCCGGGTCTTGAAGCGAGCAGGTGTATGAGTTCGAATTCTTTTTTAGCGAGCACCACTTCCTGGCTGTTTACGGTTACCATGAATTTAACCGGGTCAATATTAACATTTCCCACCTGGATGGTCTTACCGTTTTCTTTGTTGTTAACCCTCCTGAACAAAGCGTTCACACGGCTTACCAGTACTTTGGGACTGATCGGCTTGCTCACATAATCATCTGCCCCTGTCTCAAGGCCTTTGATCTGGGAAGTTTCATCGCTGAGTGCAGTCAGAAAGATGATGAGTGTATCCTGGAACAAGGGTTGTGACCGGAGTATCTCGCATACTTCAACACCTGTTTTTTTAGGCATCATGATATCGAGGATGATCAGGTCGGGATGAAGCTGCCGCGCGCGTTCCAGTGCCTCGTTGCCGTCCTTGGCAGTATAAACCTCGTAGCCCTCTTTAATAAGGTTATAACTGATGATCTCTAATATATCCTGCTCATCGTCTGCAATCAGAATCTGCTTGGGTTTAACTTCCATGTGTTAACATAATATTTACGCAAAATTAATTTTAAACGGGCGTAAGTTGAGAATTAATGCTTATTATGTAATTGTTAAGGAAAAAAGGAAGCCCGCGTTTCAATGCAGGCAGTCCCTGGCTGCAAATATCCCTTTTTGGCAGTATTTTTGTGATACCCTATGAAAATGAAGAAATTTTACCTGTTAGCATGTAGTTTCCTGGTTATTGCAGTTGTTTCTGCCCAGAAAGAGTTAACGATGCCTCCCATCCCTCCCATGAGACAGTTGCATCATGAGAAGATCATTGGGTCAGTGCAGACCATTACCAAACTACACAGTAAGAAAGACACCGATTTTCCTATTACTTCAGATGCCCGTTTGAACACGGCTATTAATAAGTCTATCCGCGTCACCATTAATAATATGCGTGCCGAAATAGAATTGAACAAGGAACTTGATACCAATGCCAAATTCAAATGGTTGCGGGGCATTAATGAAATGCTTACCGGGTTCATTTCCCTTTACCAGGCAAAAGGTATTAAAAGTGTCATGTTTCCTGCACTGGTGAAAGCATACCATGATGCAATGAAACTTGAGATAAAAGGAGAATCCATTGTTCCGGTGATTGAAGACAATGCACTGGAAGTAGGTAATGTGCTGATGGATAACTTCGCCCTGAAAGAAAATACGGGTATCGCCAAATCAAAGGATATATTGGTATTAAAAGCGTGTCAGCGCGATCCTGACCACGTCTTAAGAGTATTGAGCAGGTTCCCTGATAATTCTTATGCCGACAGTCTGATCGTAAGGACTGCACTCCACAACCAGCAGGACCTGTACAATTATGCTGCTGCACCTGATGCATTGGGTAAAAAAATCCGCTCCAATGATCATCCGCTTGTAAAGCTGATCAGTAAACTGGCGCTCTCCAAATCGGGCAGGATATATTTTCCTTTCTTAGATGAACTGTACCATAACAGGCTCAGCATGGATTCTATCAGGCCTTATGCAACGAATGATTCTACCGACGGGTATTATAAATTATTAGTCAGGACAAGGATCAGTTATGCAGCCCGTATCAGCCAGGGTGATACGCCGATGGTAGCGGATGTGCTGACCGAGCGGCTGCGCTTCAAAGCCATTGAACGTTATATTAATGAGATTAATGCATTACATGATGTTTCGAATGAGAATGTCCGTTTCAAAATCCTGGAACCATTGAACGCGGCTGAACTCTATTACCTTGCTGTTTTAGGTGAGGAAGAAATTTATACCTCCAGTTTTGTAAGCGGTGTGTACCCCCGCATATTTCAACGCATGAAGTACCCGAGCTCGGATACTTTATTAGGGCTGGTACATTATGATTTTTACAAGAAGTTTATTAAAATGTCCGCCGCTTACAATACCCTTGATGATTTTCTGAAACGGATGAATAAAACGGCTTCGGAAAACCTGATGCGGAATTTTGCAGCCGGACTTGAACGAACAAAAACGCTTGAAGACCCGGTTGATGTGGCCGATTCATATGCCAGTATTTACAACAAGGACCTGCGCAGGCTGATCCTGGATGAAGTGCAGCAGAACCTGGCCGAAAATGAACGGAGACAGGATAAGAGAGGTATTGCCATTTATAACCTGCTGAATACCATCTTCCTTTCCATGAATCCTTCCAGCAAGGTGGACCTCTCCTCCACCCTGGGAATTGACCCGGTATACTATATGCCTGTAAAACTGCTGAAAGACTCAAGCGGCAGGATCATCATGCAGCAATTCTTTTATGGCGATAAAGACGGTAATGTGGTATTTAACAGCTTCCTCAATAAATTCAGGAATGCCAACTGGAAAACCATCCGAAAGCCGAATTGGGTGGAAGTGAGTTCTGTCAAAGGCACACCGGTTACCATATATGCCAACCTGCCATTGGATGAAAAGAAAGAACTGGATGCAAAAGCCCAGGATAGCCTCAATAAGTATTTAGCCAATAACGACCTTGAACCTACTGTAGTGATCCATCGTGGACATAGTTATTACCTTAAACAGACCATTGACCAGTTGGCCAGCTCCGCCAAACTGATCTTATTAGGCAGCTGCGGCGGTTACCAGAAACTGAATGATGTACTTAGTATTTGCCCGGGTGCTCATATCATTTCCTCCAAACAAGTGGGTACGGGTATCGTTAACCAGGGACTGATAGACGTGATCAGCGAAAAATTACGCCAGGGTAAGGACCTTGTATGGGACGAATTATGGAAAAGCCTCGAAGTACGCTTCAGCGGCAGTGCAAAAGAAAAATTCGAGGATTATGTTCCCCCCCATAAAAACCTGGGCGCCATATTTATTACAGCTTATACGAAGGCGATGAAGAAAGAAGAGCAGCCATAAATCCATCAGCCATCAGCCATCATAAACGGATTATATCTTTTTTCATGACCAATAGTGGTGGTATGTCCATGACCGGGATAGACAGTTACTTCATCAGGCAGGATGAATAATTGTTCGCGGATACTGTTGCGCAGTGTTTCATGGTTGCCAAAGGGAATATCTGTACGGCCAATGCTTTCGAAAAAAAGCGTATCGCCTCCTGCGAGGAACTGCTGTGCTTCGCAGTAAAAACAAATACTGCCGGGAGAATGACCGGGAACAAGGATCACACGAAGCTTGTCGTTGCCCAGCTGCACTTCATCGCCCTGCGCCAAAAAGTGAAGAGGACCAGCGTAGTTACTGAATGGCAACCCCCATAAATCTCCCGAAGCCGGCGCTATTTTTAGCACTTTTTCTTCATCGGCATGGAGGTATAACTCAAGCCCATACGTCTCATACACCCATTTGTTGCCAAACACATGATCAAGGTGGCAGTGTGTGTTGAGCAACTGCACCGGTTGGAGTTGCGTATCTTTTATAAAATTTTTTAACGTTTCCTGTTCAGCAGTAAAGTAACATCCGGGATCAATTATAATAGCTTTGCCCTGTTCGTTATACAACACATAGGTGTTCTCCTGGATAGGGCTGAATGTAAAAACCTTTACCTTGATCATAAACGTTTTTGTGAGGGTTTTAATGGTAAATGACTAATTTTAAAACACTAAAGTTCGGATATGCAACGGAATCGAATTGCTAAATGGTTGAATTTTGCCCTTTTTTTCTCGCCTTTATTTTTAACTGCCCAGGTAAATACTGTGGAGTTTGGTAAAAACCGCGTGCAACATAAAAAATTTGTATGGAAGTTTTACCAGTCACCCAATTTCAATACCTATATCGCACAAAATGGCGTTGAACTGGGAAAATTTGTGGCACAGGTTGCAGAAGAAGAACTCCGCTCCATTGAAAATTTTACGGAATATTCCCTGCAGCGGAGAGCCAATATCGTGGTGTACAATAACTATAATGATTATAAGAGCAGTAATATTGGATTGGGGAGCGACTGGCAAAGTGCAGGCGGACTGACCAAATTAGTGAATAATAAAATAGTGGTGTATTTTGATGGCGACCACAAGCACCTCAAACGACAAATACGCGAAGGGATTGCGCGTACACTCACTGATAATTTATTGTTTGGCGATGATATAGGAGAGTTTGCCAGTAACCAGGCATTGCTCGATCTGCCCAAATGGCTGGTAGAAGGTTATGTATCGTATGCTGCTGAACCCTGGAGTACAGAAAAAGATGATGAATTAAAGAGCGCTATACTGGGCGGAAGCTATTCCTCTTTTTACCAGTTTGCCTTTGATAAACCGGTATTGGCCGGGCATGCATTCTGGAATTATATAGGCGAAAAGTACCGCAAGGAAAACATTTCCTACCTGTTATACCTGGCACGTATTTATAAGAACCTCAACAACGCCTGCCTGCGGGTATGTAAACGGAAATTCAAAGATGTGTTATCGGATTTTATGCAATTTCAGCAGGATCGTTATGTGAGAGATATCCGTCAGCGGCGTAATGCTCCAAAAGGACAATTGAATATCTCGGAGGATATTTCGAAGAATGATTATTTCCGTTTCCAGGCTAATCCCAATCCAAGAAGCACCACTTACGGCGTGGTTGAATTTAAAAAAGGTATTTACAACGTAAAACTGGTAGAGAATTTCTATCAATCCAAAGTATTGCTGAAGAGCGGTGTGAGGACCAACCAGGGAGACATCAATCCCAATTACCCCATTCTTGCATGGGATGGAAAAGGAACAAGGCTATTGGTGATCTATTGGGAAGGGGGAAAAACCAAAATGTTTGTCTATGACCTGATCGCAAGGTATAAACGTTTTCAACAGGAGATTGCCGGCTTTGACCAGGTACTCGATGCGTCTTTCATGCTGGATGCCAATTCAATGGTCTTAAGTGCGGTGAAGAACGGGCATACAGATATTTTTACTTATAAAATAGAACAACAGAAAACAGAGCAGATCACCAATGATGTGTATGACGATCTGAATCCAACCTTTGTTTCTTTCCCCAACAGGTCGGGAATACTCTTTGCTTCAAACCGTCCGTCACCAACAGCGCCCGGTTCAGATACCGTGTTGCCCAGTAACTACCGGTACAATATTTTCCTGGTTGATATCCTGAACAACAGCAAAGAAAAACAGAT
>JBHAFM010000044.1:0-15239 GCA_041856175.1 Sediminibacterium sp. | reverse complement strand
CTGCTATCCAAACCGGAGAAGTTAAAAGCTGATTTTCATTTTCAGTACGATATCCCTTTCAATGAATTATTCTTTGATCCGGCACCAGGCGTTCGTATCAATGGTCTTCATTTTTATCGCAGGGAGCCGAAGGGACTGATCCTCTACCTGCATGGCAACTCGCGCAGTATCATTAGACAGCCTCCTGCAACTCAGCATCCAGCCCCGCTTCACCCAATAACCGGCACCACATTGTTCTGTTTGTTCTTCTTGATCTTCTCCGGCACTGCTGCAACAATTTCGTGGTGGAGGATTTCGATCAGTCTTTTTTTTACAAAATCACGATGTACTACAATGCTTACTTCGCGCATAGGAGTAGGTTTTTTGAAGTAACGGATCAGGTTTTGCTGGCGGGCCGTCATGTCCATAGTAGCAAGTTCAGGAAGAATGGTAATACCATCGTTCATTTCCACCATCCGGCGTAAGGTTTCAATGCTGCCGGCTTCATAATCGAAGTGCGTGGCATCCCTGCTGGCACGTTTGAGTTCACAAAGGTTAACGATCTGGCTCCTGAAGCAATGTCCTTCTTCCAGCAACCATAGCTTGTCGGGATCAATGTCCTGTGGCATTACATAAGTCTTTTTATAAGCCGCATTCTTTTTGGAAACATACACCATCAGTTCTTCATAGAACAGTACATACTCCCTGATGCCGTTTTCCTGCAGTGGTGTTACCAGGATGCCCATGTCAATACGGCCTTCACGCAGTCGGGCCACAATAACATCTGTCATCATTTCATTAACGACCAGCCTCACCAAGGGATATTTTTTGGTGAACTGCTTTACAAACAAAGGGAGCAGGTAAGGGGCCAGGGTGGGAATGATGCCAATCCTTAATTCGCCCGACAATATCCCTTTCTTCTGGTTCACCAGTTCGTCCATTCTGTTTTTTTCGGCAATGATCCTGCGGGCCTGTTCAATCAGTTCTTTACCGATCTCTGTAGGTATTACGGGCTGTTTGCTGCGGTCGAATATTTTTACACCTAGTTCCTCCTCCACTTTATGGATCTGCATACTTAAAGTAGGCTGCGACACATAACTATGGTGCGCTGCCGTTGCAAAATGGCGCCAGGTGTCCACTGCAATAATATATTCTAATTGTACAAAAGTCATATTGATAGTTTTTGTCTATGAGAGCATAAAATTAATCGATTTGATTGATGCGCAAATAATCGCAATATTTGTTTTGCTGAAACATCATTATTAACCTAACCCCAATTCGTATGAGTACTGATAAAAAGCTGACAACCGCTTCTGGTATTCCTTATTACTATCACGAAGACACACAGAGTGTAGGCCCAAGGGGCCCCTTGTTGTTGCAGGATTTCATCCTGCACGAGAAAATGGCGCATTTTAACAGGGAACGCATTCCTGAAAGAGTTGTGCATGCCAAAGGTTCGGGTGCATTTGGGACTTTTACGGTAACCCATGATATTTCGCCCTATACCCGCGCCAGGGTCTTTGATAAAATTGGCAAGCAAACAAGGGTCTTTCTACGCTTCTCTACTGTTGGAGGTGAAAAAGGCAGTGCCGATACGGAAAGAGATCCACGCGGATTTGCCATTAAATTCTATACAGAAGAAGGCAACTGGGACCTGGTAGGCAATAACACGCCTATTTTCTTTATCAAGGACCCGAAAAAATTCAGCGACTTCATTCATACGCAGAAAAGGGATCCTTATACCAACTGCAAGAGTCCAACCATGATGTGGGATTTCTGGAGCCTCAATCCCGAAAGCCTGCACCAGGTATTATTCCTGATGAGTGATCGCGGCACACCTTATGGCTACCGGCACATGAATGGTTATGGCAGCCACACATTCAGTTTTATCAATGGTCAGCATGAACGATGCTGGGTAAAGTTTCATTTTAAAACAGCCCAGGGCATCCGTAATTTCAGCAATGACGAAGCCGCAAAGATGAAGGGCATCGACCCGGACTTTGCGCAGCGCGACCTGGTGGAAGCAATAGACAGGGGGGACTTTCCAAAATGGAATATGAAAGTGCAGATCATGACCGAGGAACAGTCCAAAACCTACCGGTACAACCCCTTTGACCTGACCAAAGTATGGAGTCACAAAGATTTCCCTCTGATAGATGTGGGCGTACTGGAGTTGAATGAAAACCCGAAGAATTATTTTGCTTCAGTAGAACAGTCTGCTTTTGCGCCTGCACACGTAGTGGATGGCATCAGCTACTCACCTGATAAAATGTTACAGGGGCGTATCCTTTCTTACCCCGATGCCCACAGGCACCGCTTGGGCGGTAATTATGAACAGATACCGGTGAATCGTTGTCCCTATGCAGTCAACAACTATGAAAGGGATGGCTATATGCGCGTAGATGATAATGGCGGCAGCAGCCCCAACTATTTCCCTAACAGTTTTGATCATATCAAGCCCGATGAAGCTTACAAACAACCCGAATGGCAGTTGGATTCAGCCGTAGCCGGCTGGTACGACAGGAATGGAGAAGGAGAAAACGATCACTATTCACAGCCGGGTATCTTTTACAGGGAAGTATTAAGCGCACAGGACAAGAAAAACCTGGTACTTAATATTGCCGGTGCTATGAGTGGTATCAGCGGTGAAAAAAGAAGCGAGATCATCAACCGCCAGCTCTGTCATTTCTTCCGTGCCGATATCGGTCTGGGTATGGCTGTAGCGCAGGCGCTTGGTGTAAACGTTGAGGAAGCCATGCCCAAACAACACAGCATAACAGATAAAGCAACAGTGGAATAACAGGTTTTTTTTATTACTATCAAAGCCATCTCAAAAGAGGTGGCTTTTTCTTTTATCTTTAGCAAAAGCCAAAGCCATCACATGACATTGTTTATTCTGTTGTCTGCCATTGTATTACTGGTATTGCTCATTACTGTTGTAAGATTACACGCGTTTATTGCTTTTCTCATTGTTTGTATTGCTACGGGATTGGCCCGTGGAATGGAAGTAAGCCAGATCATGAATGCGGTGCAGAAAGGAATAGGCGATATCATGGGTTCACTGCTTGTCATACTTTGTATAGGCGCCATGCTGGGTAAATTAGTAGCCGATAGTGGTGCAGCCAATAAAATTGCTTCCGGTCTTATCCGTGCATTTGGCATCAAACACATACAATGGGCCCTGGTGCTTACTGCTTTTATTGTTGGCATCCCTTTATTTTATGGGGTAGGTTTTGTGCTGCTGGTTCCTTTGGTCATTGCAATAGCGCATAAGTATAAGTTGCCGGCGGTTTACCTGGGACTTCCTACCCTGGCCGCTTTATCGGTTACCCATGGTTATCTTCCACCGCATCCATCACCTGTTGCATTGTCGCAGCAGTTCCATGCCGATTTAGGCATTACTTTATTGTATGGCGCACTCATCGCAATACCCGCCATCATTATTGCGGGTCCTGTTTTTTCCGTTACCTTAAAAAAATACCAGTCCAAACCCCTGGCCATTTTTACCAGCAATGATATTCCCGAAGACAAACTGCCAGGTATGTTACCAAGCCTTCTGGCCGCATTTATGCCCGTATTATTTATTGCCGCAGATACAATAGTGAGAATAACTATCCCTCAGAAGAATTATTTCACTACGTTTATCCATACCGTTGGTGATCCCTCTATTGCTATGCTGCTTTCTTTGCTGATTGCGCTCTATACGTTGGGGATCAGGCAGGGGAAGCACATTAAAACCATGATGGGCCCGTTGGGCGATGCAGTGAAAGACATTTCGGGCATCCTGCTCATTATTGCCGGCGCCGGCGCTTTGAAACAGGTATTGCAGGATTCGGGCATCAGCAACGAATTGATTCAACCACTGACAACACTGTCTGTTCATCCTTTATTACTGGCATGGAGTATCAGCGCCATCATCCGGGTAAGTGTAGGGTCGGCTACGGTGGCCGGTTTAACAACAGCAGGCATTGTGGCTCCCCTGATTGCAACCACAGGTGTAAATCCCAGCCTCATGGTACTTGCAACGGGCGCCGGCAGCCTGATGTTCTCTCATGTGAACGATCCGGGTTTCTGGATGTTCAAAGAGTATTTTAATTTAACCGTCAAAGAAACCATCAAAACCTGGAGTATCATGGAAACCATTGTTTCTGTAATAGGACTGATCGGTGTCTTTGTTATCAATTATTTTCTGTAACGCTTAAAAGAATCGTATGACACCTGAAGAAAACTTTGCACAATCAGGCCTTGTTCTGCCACCCGCTCCAAAACCATTGGGCGTGTATAAACCATTACTGATCGATGGCAAGCATTGTTTTGTCTCGGGTCACGGAACCGTACAAACAGATGGAAGCCTGATCATTGGCCGCATTGGAGAAACAATGAATATGGATGAAGGCAAACTGGCAGCAAGACAAGTGGGCTTAGCCATATTAGCTACCTTAAAAGCAAACCTTGGCTCACTGAATCATATCAAGCGGGTGATCAAAGTGCTGGGTATGGTCAACTGTACACCTGATTTTCAAAAGCATCCCTTCGTCATCAATGGCTGCAGTGAACTATTTGCAGCAATATGGGGTACCGAAAATGGTATTGGGGTAAGAAGCGCAGTTGGCATGGGCTCCCTCCCCGACAATATCCCGGTGGAAATTGAAGCTTTGTTCGAATTGTATTGATCTTTTTCAACCATAGAACCGTTGTTATGAATACCTGGTACCACATCAACAATATTGACAGGATCGATTCACCTGCATTATTGGTCTACCTGCAAAGGGTCAAAGAAAACATTGCGCGATCAATAGCCATGGCTGGTGATATCACTATGCTGAGACCTCATGTTAAGACCAATAAAATGGCAGAAGTCTGTTCACTGATGCTGCAGGCAGGCATTAAGAAATTCAAATGCGCCACCATTGCCGAAGCCGAAATGCTTGGTACCATCCAGGCGCCGGATGTATTGCTGGCCTACCAACCCGTTGGGCCGAAAGCAGAAAGGTTCCTGCAATTGGTTTCCGCATTTCCACATACGCATTTTTCCTGCGTCATCGATAACCTGCAAACAGCCTCCACCCTTTCAGCATTATTTGCTGCCAGCCATTTGCAGGCAGATATATTCATTGACCTGAATACAGGCATGAACAGGTCGGGCATCGTTCCTGAAAAGGCTTTGACACTATTTAAAGACTGCCAGTCCCTGTCTGGTATCCGCATCATCGGATTACACACTTACGACGGCCATATCAGGGATGCGGATGCAGCGGCGAGGAATCTCCGTTCTGATGAAGCATTCAGAAAAGTGGAAGACCTGGCCAAAGCCATTACCGCTATTTCACCACAGCACTTAATAATTGTAGCAGGCGGATCGCCTACCTTTCCCACACACACCAAACGCAAGGGGGTGGAATTCAGTCCGGGAACTTTTGTTTTCTGGGACTGGGGCTACAAACACCAGCTGCCCGACGAGCCCTTTGAATATGCGGCTCTTGTTATCACGAGGATCATCTCCGTTATTGATGAGCACACAGTCTGCACAGACCTGGGACATAAATCGGTAGCCGCTGAAAACCCATTACCCCGCGTTCATTTTCTGAATGCGCCGGATGCCGTTGCAGTTGGACAAAGCGAGGAACACTTAGTCCTGCAAATGCCCGATACATCCCTATGGAAAACCGGCGATGTGTTATACGGCGTGCCGGTGCATATTTGTCCGACGGTTGCTTTATATGATGTTGCCGCTGTGGTTGAAAACAACGAAGTAGTTGATTATTGGAAAGTGGTGGCCAGGGCAAGAAAAATATCCATTTAATAAAATATCGCCTCATGTTTATTATCGATGCCCACCTGGATCTGAGTATGAATGCCATGGAATGGAACCGCGACCTACGGCTGCCTGTAGCAGCGATCAGGAAAAGAGAAGCAGGCATGACCGACAAGCCCGACCGTTCAAAAGGAACGGTAGCCCTGCCCGAACTGCGTAAAGGCAATATTGGTTTGGTAGTAGCTACGCAGATTGCACGCTATGTGGCACCGGGCAATGATTTACCAGGCTGGCATTCGCCCGAACAGGCCTGGGCACAAACCCAGGGACAGCTCAACTGGTATCGCGCCATGGAGGATGCGGGAGAAATGGTGCAACTAAAGAACAGGAATGATCTTGAACGGCATTTGTCATTATGGCTGGATGGGACACCTAATGATACCAAACCTATAGGTTATATATTGAGTCTTGAAGGCGCCGATTCTATTGTTACGACAGACCATTTGCACCGGGCCTATGCCGATGGATTGAGAGCTGTAGGGCCCGCACATTATGGTCCCGGCAGGTATGCCAATGGTACGGATGCAACAGGGCGACTGAACGATCAGGGGAAGACATTGCTTGCAACCATGGAACAGTTGAATATCATTCTCGATGCAACGCATTTATGTGACGATGCATTCTGGGATGCCATAGAATTATTCAATGGAACAATATGGGCCAGTCACAATAACTGCAGGTCATTGGTGAATCATAACCGGCAGTTCAGTGATGATATGATTAAAGTACTGATAGCAAAAGATGCGGTGATCGGCGGCGCCTTAGATGCATGGATGATGGTACCCGGCTGGCAGAGAGGTATATCAGATCCTAAGCAAATGCAATGCAACTTAGAGAAGATGATCGACCACCTCGACCATATCTGCCAGATCGCAGGCAATACTTTACATGCAGGTATCGGAACAGACCTGGATGGCGCTTTTGGAAAAGAGCAATGTCCCTATGATCTCGAGACCATTGCCGACCTGCAACTATTGCCTGGCCTGCTTAAGAAAAGAGGGTATTCAACTTCCGATTGTGAAAACATATTGCATGGTAACTGGCTCCGAGTGTTGCGAAGAGCATGGGCGTAAAACAGCATACCTGTTAACCCAGTTCTTTCAGGGTCGTTTTCTTTTTTGAAACAGTCAGCCGGTGTTTCACCCCCGGTTTCAATGCGTAATTACGCTTTCCATGGCTCACCGGAAAATCAAAACATACCGGGTACGTATATGCCTGAACATGTTCCCGGATAATGGTATGCACTTCTTTCCCGTAGGGGATCAGGGTATCTTTCATATCAGTAAATCCGCCGATGATGAGGCCTGCCAGGTTATCCAGCATACCGCTTCTTTTTAATTGTATCAGCATACGGTCGATATTATAGAGGTATTCACCTACATCTTCCAGGAACAGGATCCGTCCTTTGGTATTCAGGCACGAAACGCTGCCGACCAGGTGGGCTACAATTGATAAATTGCCGCCGGTCAGTTCTCCTTCGGCCACACCCTCCCTGTTCAACGTATGGGGTAAACAATCATAATCAGCTAATGTTCCTTCTAATGCTTTCCGTAACGATTGTACGAATATTTCTTCATAGGCGCCATCGTTAAAAGCAGCAGCCATTGGCGCATGCAGGGATGCAATTTTCAGGTGATTAGACAGGTGTGCATGCAGGATGGTAACATCACTGAAGCCAATGATCCATTTGGGATTCTTTTTGAAGCGGGCAAAATCCAGGACATCAATGATCCTGCTCAATCCATAACCACCGCGCCCGCATAAGATGGCTTTGATGGTTGTATCGTCCAGCATAGCCTGCAGGTCAGCGGCCCTTTCTGCATCAGTGCCGGCAAAATAATGAAACTGGTTGCCCAGTGTTTGGCCAACTTTTACCTCGTAGCCCCATTGCTGTAATACTTCAATACAGGTAGCAGCCCTTTCGTAGGGCATAAATCCAGCCGGACAAACAATACCGATGGTGTCTCCTTTTTGCAGGTAAGGTGGAATTTTAATCATGTATACCCGAAGGTAAAGAAATTGAAATCCGCTACTGTCAATCCCCTAAAATTTGCAAGTCCCTCACTTAGCTTACTTTTGCACTGCTTGGTAAAAGACTAAACACAGGTTATATTATGAAGGATCCGAAGAGATATTTGATTACAGCGGCACTGCCTTATGCCAACGGCCAGAAGCATATTGGCCACCTGGCCGGCGCCTACCTGCCTGCCGATATTTATGTGCGTTACCTGAAAGCACAGAAAAGGGATGTGGTTTTTGTATGTGGCAGCGATGAGCATGGCACGGCCATTCCCATACAGGCTACCAAGGAAGGCACTACTGCACGTGCCATTATTGACAAGTACCATCCCTTAATGGAACAGAACTTTAAGGACCTGGGTATTCATTTTGACATTTATCACCGCACCAGTGATCCGCTGCACCACCAGACGGCGCAGGAATTCTTTACAGCCCTCAACAGCAAAGGTGACCTGGAAACCAGGGAAAGTGAACAATATTACGACGAGGAAGCACAAGCTTTCTTAGCCGACCGGTACATCAAAGGTACCTGTCCCAATTGCGGTTACGATAGCGCTTATGGCGACCAGTGCGAACGTTGTGGCAAGAGCCTGAGTCCGGATGAGCTGATCAATCCCATCAGTACCCTCAGCGGTAAAACGCCCGTTAAGAAATTAACCAGGCACTGGTACCTGCCCTTAGACCGCCATGAGGCTTTTCTGCGGGAATGGATATTGAAAGAGCATGCCGATGATTGGCGGGCCACTGTATTGGGACAATGTAAAAGCTGGATTGATGGCGGGTTGCAACCGAGGGCTGTTACGCGCGACCTTGACTGGGGTGTAAAAGTGCCGTTGCCTGATGCAGAAGGAAAAGTATTGTATGTATGGTTCGACGCCCCTATTGGCTATATCAGCGCCACCAAACAATGGGCCCTCAACACGGGCAATGACTGGCGGCCTTACTGGGAAGATAAGGATACCAAACTGGTACATTTTATTGGTAAGGATAATATTGTATTCCATTGCATCATTTTTCCGGTGATGTTGAAACTGCATGGTAACATTTTACCAGCTAATGTTCCGGCCAACGAATTCATGAACCTGGAGGGCGATAAGATGAGCACCAGCCGTAACTGGAAGCTGGACATGCAGGACTATATTGATGATTTCATCAACAAAGAAAACGGTGGCAGCCAGATGGCCGACGTGCTTCGCTATTATTTAACGCAGATCGCCCCTGAAACGAAAGACAGTGAGTTCATGTGGAAAGGATTCCAGGATGCCAACAACAGCGAGCTGGTGAGCATCTTTGGTAATTTCGTGAACAGGACTTTTGTACTGATGCATAAATTATGCAAAGGCAAGGTTCCGGCCCTCCATGCGGATGTGATGGATGAGCTTGACAACAACACCATAACAGAAATACGGAACACCAAAGAGAAAGTAGAAAACCTATTAGAAGAATACAAGTTCCGTGATGCTTTGTTTGAAGTGATCAACCTGGCAAGGGTGGGCAACCAGTATATGCAGAAAAAAGAGCCCTGGATTGTTGCCAAGCAACTGGCAGAAAAACCGGAAGCACAAAAACTAATCGATAATTGCCTGCATATCTGCCTGCAGTTGACCGCCAATCTCGCCATCTTAGTGAATCCTTTCTTACCGTTTACGGCTAAGAAATTATGCCATATCATGAAAGTGGTAGATAAGATGTTAGATTGGGAAAACGCGGGCAGTATGAAACTGTTGAGGACAGGTTATTCACTCAGGCCACCGGAATTACTGTTCAGAAAAATTGAGGATGAAGAAATCACTGCACAAATTACAAAACTGCAATCGGCAAGTATAAGCCGCGAATCGTCAATCGTCAGTCCAGGGTCGCCCGTTAATGAAAACAAATCAGCCATCAAACCAGCAATTGTGTTCGATGATTTTGCAAAGATCGATCTGAAAGTCGGAACCATTGTGAGCGCGGAGAAAGTGGAAAAAGCGGATAAGCTGCTGAAGCTGCAGGTGGACCTTGGTTTTGAAACCCGTACGATTGTATCGGGCATTGCCATGCATTTCAAACCGGAGGAGATCGTTGGTAAACAGGTTACAGTGGTAGTGAATTTAGCGCCGCGGAAAATGAGAGGCATCGAAAGCAACGGCATGATCCTGATGGCCGAAGACGCAGGCGGAAAGCTTCATTTCATCAACCCGGAAGATACAATCAATGCAGGGAGTAACGTAAGTTAACCCGCTGCCGCGCACTTCATAAAAAAGACCCGGTCATATTATATTGCCGGGTCTTTTTGTAGTGATGTTATGCTGCTTAATAACTGATGCATTCTTTCAGTTCTTTCTCTGTATAAGCCAGGTTGTATTGTTTCAGTACATCTTCAGGTACACCGTTCCATTGGTTGGGTGTATTGCCTTTGTAACCCACATCTTTTACGCCTATTTCAGAGGTGAAGAAACCTGTAACGGTTAAATTACGCATGAGGTTGAAGAAAGCAACACCCTGTTTCATATCGGGCTTGGCCTTGTTGGGGTAGGCTATCTGGTCTACCATGGCAATGCGTTGTTTCTCGTCACAATCAACAAAAGCCTTATCAAACTGCTTGAGGCATTGCACATCTAACCAACGTAATCCACCACGCATAGGTGTCTGGTGCTGCGGCATGTCTTTTACGATGAACTCGAGGAAGTCGGGTACTTTAGCTTCTGTTGCACTACCGCTGGTTTCATCTTTTGGAATGATGATATCAACCAGCACAGTAATGGTGGCCATTTCATGCGCGGTGAAGAATGTATCCCCGGCCTTGAGTTTTTTAAGGTAATTCTTTTCTTCCTGCATACGGTCCACTTCAGCAGAAGCATCGGCAGCAGCAGTAGTTGCAGTTTTTTTATCGCTTGTTTTACAAGCTTCTACAATCAGCCCGGTTGATACAGTACCAACCACCAGGGCTTTTATCGATTTTCTCCTATCCATCATTGATTGATTATATAGGTTATAAATTTTGTTTTTTCATTTCATCAACGATATGCTCAGATGCCCTCATTGATAAGGCAAGTATCGTCCAGGTAATGTTCTTATCAGCCTGTGATGTAAACTGGCTGCCATCCAAGCAGAACAGTGTTTTACAATCATGCGCCTGGCTCCATTTGTTCAGTGCAGATGTTTTACGGTCAGCTCCCATGCGAACCGTACCCGCTTCATGAATGATATTACCCGGGTTATTCAGTCCGTAATTATTCTTCTCGGTATCGTCTCCACCCCAGGTGATCACGGCGCCCATATTGTGCATGATCTCCTTGAAAGTTTCTTTCATGTGTTTGGCCTGCTTGATCTCATAATCGGAATGCTTGGTATGAAAACGCAGGACAGGGATACCGTATTTATCCACTACTTTAGGATCTATCTCACAATAGTTATTGATATTGGCTACTGCTTCACCTCTTCCGGCCATACCAACATTGGCGCCGTAAAAGAAACGCGCATCTTCTTTCAGTGAAGCGCCATAACCACCTGCTTCCTTGGTTTTACCGTGTACGGCATATTTGCCGTTGAGGTTTTCCATGCCAAAACCAAAGCCATAGGCGGGTTGTGACATACCACCCCAATATTCAATATGGTAACCACGTGGAAAATCAAGTTTCTTATTATCCAACCACCAGGGTGTATATACGTGCATACCACCTACGCCATCTTCGTTGTAACGTTTGCGACCAAAGAGCTGTGGCAATACACCGCCGAGTGCAGCACCGGTAGAATCGTGCAGGTATTTACCTACTACATTGCTGTCGTTGGCCAGGCCGTTCGGATGCCTGGTAGACTTTGAATTAAGTAATAACCTGGCAGTTTCACAGGCGCTGGCAGCCAGTATCACGATCCGGCCGCTCACCTGGTACTCCATCATATCGGTCTTGTTCACAAAAGAAATACCGGTTGCAAGACCCTCTGCATTGGTGAGCACTTCACGTGCCATAGCCTGGGTGATCACATCTACATTGCCCGTAGCGACTGCCGGTTTGATAAGGGCTGAAGAAGAAGAGAAATCGGCGTACAGTTTACAACTGCGGCCGCATTGCGCGCAATAAACGCAGGCGCCGCGGTCTTTATTGATCTGCTTGGTAAGAATAGACAAACGTGAAGGGATGACCGGGATACCTATCCCCGTAGCTGATTTTTTAATCATCAGTTCGTGTAAACGGGGTTTGGGTGGTGGCAGGAAGATACCATCCGGATCATTCGCCAATCCTTCCATCGATCCGAATACACCCAGTAACTGGTCAATCTTATCGTAATAAGGTTTTACATCCTCATACCCGATCGGCCAGTCATCACCCAATCCATCGATACTCCTTCTTTTAAAATCTTTCGGCCCAAAACGCAGTGATATCCTGCCCCAGTGATTGGTACGGCCACCGATCATACGGGCACGCCACCAATCCCATTTATCACTGCCTTCCGCCATGGTGTATGGTTCGCCATCGATCTCCCAACCCCAGAAGCAACCATCAAAATCGCCAAAAGGGCGGAATTTGGTACTGGCGCCACGCCTGGGAGATTCCCAGGGGTTTTTAAATTGCGAAGAATGGATGGCGGGGTCATAATCGGCGCCCGCTTCTATCAGGCACACTTTTAATCCGGCCTTGGCCAGCACATAAGCGGCCATACCACCACCTGCACCCGACCCAACAATAATGGCATCGTATTTTTTTGTTTCTTTCTTGATCTGCAAGTCTCCCATAAAACAAGATTGAGATTGTATTTTGTTAGAAGCAGTGAAAATAAGATTTTTCAACTATCCCGGCGCTCATTTTCTTCAAAATGCACCACAGTTTTTAAAAAGAAAAAGCCACTATTTGCATAGTGACCTTCTCAAACGTTAGCGTATATATGATTTAGCAGAATGCTATATGATTTAGCTTAACTGCAGCCCATACTGTTGCCGCAGTTCAAACATTTGTAGCAGGTACCGCTACGTATGGTGATATGTCCGCAGGTGTTACAGGCCGGCGCATCGCTCTGCATATTCTTAGCCGCCGCATTCACTGCATCCAATCCGGTTTCTGCCTTGCTGATAGAAGCAGCACGCTGCAGTTTCTGTGGCTGCACAGCAGGCGTGGTATTGGCCGAAGGCGCTGTTACGCGGATACTGCTCAGTTCGGGCTTACCTAAAAAACTAACGTCTCCGTCGTCTTCACCGGTATTACCGATATGCGGACGGTCCAATACATGCACCAGGTCAGTCCTTCCCAGGTATTCATAAGCCAGTGCGCGGAATACAAAGTCAACCAAAGATGTAGTGGTCTTGATATTTGGATGGTCTACCATACCTGCCGGCTCAAATTTGGTGAACACGAATTTCTCTACAAACTCTTCCAGCGGCACGCCATATTGCAAACCCACTGAGATAGCAATGGCAAAGCAGTTCATGAAACTACGCAGTGTAGAACCTTCTTTTGCCAGGTCAATAAATATTTCACCTAAGGTTCCATCTGCATATTCCCCTGTGCGCAGAAACAATACCTGGCCGCCAATCTTGGCTTTCTGCGTAAAGCCGCGGCGTTTGGCAGGCAATGATTTTTTCTCAACGATGATGGACAACTGGCGCTTTAGTTTGGTATCGGTCGAAGCCTGCATACGTTTCTGCACTTCTTCCAGTAATTCCTCCACGGTCAGTTGGCCAAGGTCTACAATATTGGATGCTTCTTCTTCCTCCTCTTTCTCTGCCACTTCAAGCGCACCCGCTTTTTTCTTTTTATCAGATTTATTACTCAGCGGCTGGCTCAGTTTTGAACCATCGCGGTACAAAGCATTTGCCTTCAATCCCAATTGCCAGCTCAGCATATAACAATCGGCAATCTCTTCTACCGTTGCTTCATGCGGCAGGTTAATGGTTTTTGAAATGGCTCCGCTCAGGAAAGGCTGACAGGCAGCCATCATGCGGATATGGCCATAGGCATGAATATAACGCTCACCCTTCTTACCGCATTTATTAGCACAGTCAAAAACAGTCAGGTGTTCTTCTTTCAGGTAAGGAGCGCCTTCGATGGTCATGGTACCACACACATAATCATTGGCAGCATCTATCTGCTCTTCGGTAAACCCTAATTCTTCCAGCAGGTTAAAGCTCCAGTCGCTGTATTGCGCTTCATTGAATCCCAGGCGCTGCATGCAGGCATCACCTAATGTAAAGCGGTTGAAGATGAATCCGATCTCAAAAGCAGACCTTGCAGCGCCATTCAGTTTTTCTATTTCCTGTGCAGTAAAGCCTTTCTCGCTCAGGCTCTGCGGATTAATGAAAGGAGCGCCTTCAAAGCTGGCGGCACCTACCGCATATTTCTCAATAGCGGCGGCTTCTTTTGCATTATAACCCAGGTTCTTCAATGCCTGCGGAACAGACTGGTTGATGATCTTGAAATAACCGCCACCGGATAATTTCTTGAATTTCACCAGTGCAAAATCAGGTTCAACGCCAGTGGTATCGCAATCCATTACAAGGCCAATGGTTCCGGTTGGCGCAATAACGGTTGTCTGTGCATTACGGTAACCATGCTTCTCGCCGAGTTGCACAGCTTCATCCCATGCTTTGGTAGCAGCTTTCAGCAGGTAATCCGGGCAATGCTGTGCTTTGATGCCTTGCGGTTTAATCTCCAATCCCACATAAGCGTCTTCTGCATCGTAAGCAGCAGCACGGTGGTTGCGCATGACACGTAACATATCTTCCCTGTTCTCTTCATATTTATCAAACGCGCCGAGGAAGGAAGCCATTTCGGCAGAGGTCTTATAAGCAATACCGGTCATGATAGCCGAGATAGCACCTGCGATACCGCGGGCTTCATTACTGTCATAGGCAATACCGCTCACCATCAGCATAGAGCCTAAGTTGGCAAAGCCGAGGCCGAGGGTCCTGTAATCGTAGGACAGTTGCGCCACTTCTTTGGAAGGGAACTGTGCCATCAGTACAGATACTTCCAGCACAGTGGTCCATAACCGGGTAGTATATTCAAAACCTTCCACATCAAATACGTTCGTATCATCATCATGAAACTTACGCAGGTTGATGGAAGCTAAGTTGCAGGCTGTATTATCTAAGAACATATACTCTGAACAGGGGTTGGACGCATTGATGCGGCCACCTTTGGGACAGGTATGCCATTCATTGATGGTAGTATCGTATTGGGTACCGGGATCGGCGCAGCGCCATGCGGCATTAGATACCTGTTTCCATACTTCACGGGCAGGCACTTTTTTCATGATCCTGCCATCGGTACGGGCTTTCAGTTCCCAGTCGCCATCTTCCTCCAACACTTTGAAGAAAGCGTTAGGGATACGAACAGAGTTATTGGAATTTTGTCCGGATACCGTTGCATAGGCTTCTCCTTCATAACTGTTATCATAACCTGCGGCAACCAATGCGGCCACTTTGTCTTCTTCCTGTACTTTCCAGTTGATG
>JBHAFM010000043.1:0-7478 GCA_041856175.1 Sediminibacterium sp. | reverse complement strand
TTTTTCTTCTTTCTTTTCCTGTTTAGGTGTTTCCTTTTTGCTTTCCTGGGCTAGTGCAGGGGCTGCGAAAAATGCTGCGAGAATAAATGCTGCGAGAATGTTTTTCATGTTTGATACGTTTTTGGGTTTAATTAGATTTAAAAGGAAATATAGTGAGAATAAATCAATTTAAACAGCCTGAAAATCAAATTTTAAGGATTCTTTTAGGTTAATGTAATAACAATTTAAAAAACTTTTTTACCAAGCTAAACCATTCTATCCTATCAACCCTGCAGCCCTGCTGATCTCCATCATCCTGTCCATCGGCCTTTTTGCGGCTATGCGCAGCTTTTCATCCATCACAATTTCAGGTGTTTCATACATCATACATAAATATAACTTTTCTAATGTATTTAGTTTCATATGGGGACAATCGTTGCAGGCACAGCTATTATTGGGCGGAGCGGGGATGAAGGTCTTATCAGGACTTGCCTGTTGCATCTGGTGTAAAATTCCTGTCTCGGTAGCCACAATATATGACACAGCACTATCTGTCTGGGAATATTTGAGTAATTGTGTCGTACTTCCGATATAGTCCGCCACGGCTAACACCGCTTCTTCACATTCCGGATGGGCGATCACTTTAGCTTCAGGATGACGGATCTTCAGTTTCGTGATCTTTTCCAGGCTGAAAATTTCATGCACCATGCAGGCGCCATTCCATAAAACCATGTTCCGGCCGGTCTTTTTATTCAAATAAGCGCCCAGATTTTTATCCGGTGCAAAAATGACGGGCTGGTCTTTCGGTACACTTTCAATGATCTTCTCTGCATTACCGGAAGTACAAATGATATCAGAGAGCGCTTTAATCTCCGCTGTGCAGTTGATATAGGAGATGATGATATGATCAGGGTGCTTCTCTTTGAACGCCTTAAACGGGCCCGCAGGGGCACTGTCGGCCAATGAACAGCCTGCCCGGAGGTCGGGCAGCAGTACTTTCTTGGTGGGATTCAGGATTTTGGCCGTTTCTGCCATAAAATGAACACCGGCAAATACGATGATATCAGCATTTGTCTCCTGTGCTTTCTGCGCCAATCCCAAACTGTCGCCAATATAGTCGGCCACATCCTGTATGTCCGGCTCCTGGTAATAGTGCGCCAGCAGGATGGCATTCTTTTCTTTTTTCAATCTTTCTATCTCTGCAAAAAGGTCTAACCGGACGTCTACTTCGATATCGAGAAAGCCTTTTTCAGGTATCATTTTTTTAGCTTCTAAAATGTTCATAATCATTGTAATAGTATTTAATAATACTTATTTATAAATCTCACTACTATTATTACGGGTGTGTATATCGGGATAACTTATTTATCCCCAATATGCAAAGTTAACCTGCTCACAGCTATTCACAGTTATTAACAGGATGATTAACATATGAAAAGCCTTGTATCACTGTAAATAATTGATTTTTTAACAGTTGTGGATTTGACCATCCACATCCTCTTTTTTTTGATGTACACTTTTCGTTCACTGTTGATTAACGGGGAAAAATGATGGTTTGGTTGCTGTGATTCTTGGCTTGCGGTAAGGATGAAGGTAATTTATGCTATTTGTATCCACAGAATGACAAGTGAAAACCGGATTTATACACTGGTTTGGATGCTTATTAACACGGGGATGTTAGTAATATCCGGCAGTCGCTCCAAATTACATTTAACAACGCCTCACCGTGTACAAACAACAAACCCTTTCCATGCTTGCAATCCATTGGCTTTTCCACAATTTGTTCTAGTGTGTGATTCCCCCTATTTTTGCCTCCCGCTAAAAGCAGGATTAAAACTTCATTCTAATTAAACTATTATGTCTGTCATTCAACGTATTCGTGACAAAGGTGCCTGGATTGTTTTCAGTATTATTGCCTTGGCTTTGATTGCCTTTATATTACAGGATGGGGTAAGACGTGGCGGAAGCGCCTTTTCTAATAATTCTTTTATAGGTAAAGTAAATGGCGAAAAAATTGACCGTGCGGAGTTTGAACAAAAGCTCAGTATGCAGGAGCGTTATGCAGCGCAGCAGGGCATGCAGCGCGAGCAATTGATCGGGGCATTGTGGAACCAGGAAGTTGAAAAGATCGTGCTGGACCAGGAATATAATAAATTAGGCTTACAGGTTAGCCCGAAAGAACTAAGTGATATCCTGTTCGGTGAGAACTCTCCGCTGAAACAGGAATTTACTGATCCTAAAACGGGGGAATTCCGTGCCAATGATGCGAAACAGGCATTTGCACAGTTAAAGAAAAGCAAGAATGCAGAACAATTGGCCATGATAAAGAATGGTTATATAGATCCTACCATCCAGGGAGCGCTGAGAAATAAGTACCAAAGTTTGTTGCAACAGGCTGTTTATATTCCAAAATGGCTGATCGAAAAGCAACAGGCAGATAACAATGCTATTGCCAACATCTCGTATGTGTATGTTCCGTACGCTTCTGTTGCTGATAGTTTAGCAAAAGTTTCTGATGATGATATCTTAGCCTACGAAAAGAAACACAGTAAAGCATTTACCAAAGAAGAAGAAACTAGGTCTGTTAACTATGTGAGTTTTGATGCTTCTCCGAGTAAATCAGATTCAGCCAACGTATTGAACCAGTTGATGAGCCTGAAAAATGAATTTGCATCTGCAGATGATATGAGTGCGTTCATTACAAAAGCAGGAAGTGAGATACCTTATTATAATAGCTACTTCAGTAAAAGCAGGATGCAACAAACCAATAAGGATTCATTGGTAAGGATTCCTGTTGGAAGCACATACGGACCATATATCGATGGTTCAAATTATACGATCGCAAAAATGATCGGTGTTAAGCAATGGCCTGACAGTGTTAAAGTCCGTCATATCCTGGTTGCGACAGCTGACCCACGCAGCCGGCAAATGATCCGCGAGGATAGTGTAGGGAAGAAACTGATCGACAGTATTGAAACAGCCATCAGGGGCGGTGCTGATTTTAATACACTGGTTACCAAATATTCTGATGATCCGGGCAGTAAGGAAAAGGGTGGCGTTTATGATTATTTTCCACAGGGACAGATGGTGATCCCTTTTAATGATTTTGTTTTTGACAGACCCGTTGGTACGAAAGGAGTTGTAAAAACAGATTATGGCTACCATTATATTGAGATACTGGGTCAGAAAAACTCAAACCCTGTCTATAAGATCGCTTACCTGGCAAAGCCGATTGTTGCCAGTAATGAAACAGTAAGCGCCGCAAATACAAAAGCTGCGCAATTTGCTGCGAGCAGTAAAAACAGGAAACAATTTGATGAGAACGCTGTTAAAAGCAACCTGAATATATTGCCAGGCAATGACATTAAGCAAAATGACTTTAGTATCCCCGGTCTTGGTCAGAACCGCCAGTTGGTTCGCTGGATATATGAACACAGCACCGGTGACATTTCCGAACCAACAGAAGTAGGCGACCGCTATGTTGTAGTTATTGTTTCTGCCGTTAATAAAGCCGGCTTAATGTCACCTAACGAAGCGAGGGCATTTGCAGAAGGCCTTGTACGAAATGAGAAGAAAGCAAAACAGATCATAGAAAGCAAATTCAAAGGAAATACGCTGGAAGCGTATGCGGGTAGTACCGGGACCGCTGTATTGCATGCGGACAGTATTGCGTTTACTGCTCCGTTTATTCCTAATGTTGGAAATGAACCGAAGGTTATTGGTGCGGCCTTTAATAAGGCACTAGCCGGCAAAGTGAGTGAACCTATCGCAGGTGGAACCGGTGTTTTTGCGGTAAAAGTGGAAAGCAATGGCGCCAGGGCTGGCGTGGCTGACCCTGAAGCCATTAAACAGGGACTATTGCAGGGAGCGAGGGTTGCAGTTTACCGTGGCCTGGATGCACTTAAAAAAGCGGCATCTATTAAGGACAGCCGGTCTAAATTCTATTAAGATCCTTACCAATAGATATGATTGAACCCCGGGCCATATACCCGGGGTTTTCTTTTACGGATAGCGAAAGCTTTAGTTCGTAGATAGTGGTAATTTTGCAGAACGCATTAATAATAGTGTTATGTCAGATGTACTTATTAATAAAGTGGCAGAAAGCGGGCTCATCAGTTTTGACCTTGAAGCTTTCTATCCGAAAGGTGAGATCAGGGTATTTGACCTGAAAGACTATTTATTCATGGGGCTAATCCTGAAAGAAAAAGATTTCAGGGCTGCATTGCTGGCTACCGACTGGAATCTGTATGCCAACGCTAATGTTGCGATCACCTGCTCTGCAGATGCCGTTATTCCTATGTGGGCTTATATGTTGGTGGCGAGTTACCTGCAACCGGTTGCTGCGAATGTTGTGTTTGGCGACGAGCAAAAGCTGATCAATACCTTGCTGCTGAAAAACCTGGAGCAGGTAAAAGGCGAGGAGTATACAGATAAACGTGTGGTGGTGAAAGGTTGCGGAGAAGTGGCCATTCCTGAGACCGCCTATGTTGAAATCACCAATAAACTAAGGCCATTTGTTAAAAGCATTATGTATGGTGAGCCCTGCAGCACGGTACCAATCTATAAAAAGAAATAATGTATTATGAGTCTATTTGTTCATGAACCGTTGTAAATTGATCCTGGCGCGGAGTTGTATTTTCTTATGCATAAACGAGCTCCAGCCAAAGAGCCAACCGGTTATACCAAAAGCCTGCCTGCTCCAACGGTATATTGCAAATGCGTCTGAGTGTCCAATGATTAAACCATCTTTAAAGTGCATATGCGCCCTGACCCTGTTTACTACTTTTCTTCCTGTTTCAGTAAATGTGTAAACGGCTATCCAGTCACAGGTTGCATACTCTTCATCGAGTAACGCTATGTTATCAAAGCTGAGTTGAAGATCTTTTGCTTTTTTGCAAAGCATTTCCCACATGGCCCTGGTTTGGTTCACATCTAACAACCCGAATATGGGATCGCTGAAAACGGCTTCAGGATGGTAACAGGATTGCATGGTTGCATAATCCAATTGACGGAAGGCGGTATAAAAGACAGTAATGGTTTTTTCGTTAATATGCATGAAGTGCAGGCGTTTATTTTGATTGGTTCTAAATTTCTTAATGTGCTTCGAGCCAGTTGGCGCCCTGGCCTACTTCCGCTTCTACCGGTACTTCATTGGGCAATAACATGGCAGTTGTCATGCAGTTGATGATGAGTTTTTTAAGCCGATCAGCTTCTGCTAAAACAGCATCAAATACCAATTCATCATGCACCTGTAAAATCATTTTGGATTCCCATTTGCCCGTACTCATTTCCTGGTGTACTTTGATCATGGCCAGTTTGATCATATCTGCCGCTGTACCCTGTATGGGCGAATTGATGGCATTTCGTTCTGCATAACCGCGCACGGTAAAATTGCTGCTGTTGATATCTTTCAACCAGCGCTTCCTCCCGACAAGCGTTTGTACATAACCGTTCTCTTTTGCAAAATTCACCTGGTCATCCATGTAGCGCTGGATATTTGGGAACTCTTTTTTATAATTGTCAATGATCTCTTTGGCTTCTGTTCTGCTGATGCCGAGATTATCTGCCAGGCCAAATGCCCCCTGACCATAAATGATACCAAAGTTGACGCTCTTGGCTTTGTAACGTTGCTCTTTGGTTACGTCGGTCTCTGCAATGCCATAAACTTTAGCTGCTGTGGCAGTATGAATATCTTTACCGAGCCTGAATGCTTCACACATGTTGGGGTCGCCGCTGATGGCAGCAACAATGCGCAATTCAATCTGGGAATAGTCGGCACTTAATAAAACCCGTTCTTCAGATCTTGGCACAAATGCTTTCCTGATTTCGCGGCCGCGCTCTGTCCGGATGGGAATATTCTGAAGGTTGGGATTGTTGCTGCTTAACCTTCCTGTTACTGCTACGGCCTGCGCATAACTTGTGTGCACACGACCGGTCCTGGGGTTGATCATTTCGGGGAGTGCATCTACATAGGTTGATTTTAATTTTGTTAGTTCTCGGAAATCGAGAATATCGTGTACGATCTTGTGTTGGTTTGCCAGCTTCAGTAATACATCTTCGCCAGTGGCATACTGGCCGGTCTTAGTTTTTTTTGCTTTAGGATCAAGTTTTAATTTTTCAAACAAGACTTCTCCTAGTTGTTTTGGTGAGGCAAGATTAAAACGGACACCGGCCTGCTCATAAACATTTTCCTCGCAACGTTTGGCATCTTTTTCCAGCTCCCTGCTGTAATCTTTCAGGAAGTTGACGTCTATTTTAACGCCCTCAAATTCCATACCCGTCAATACCCTTACTAATGGATTTTCTACCAATTCAAACACTTGCTGCAGTTCTTTCTCTTTCAACAGGGGAATAAACACCTGTTTCAACTGTAATGTGATGTCTGCATCTTCTGCTGCATATTCTTTTACTTTCTCTATTTCCACATCGCGCATAGTGCCCTGGTTCTTTCCCTTTTTTCCAATAAGTTCATCAATATGTATGGGTTCATAGCCTAAATATTGTGCGCTCAGTAAGTCCATACTTCTCCTGCCTTCCGGTTCTATCAGGTAATGCGCCAGCATGGTATCAAACAAAGGACCTTTAGGTTCCACACCATACCATTTGAGTACCAGGAGATCATATTTCAGGTTTTGTCCGATCCAGGTAATGGTTGTTGCATTAAACAGTTGTGTAAACTGTTTTAGAATATGTTTTGTTTTTTCCTGGTCGGCAGGGCAGGGTATATAATAGGCTTCGCCGGCACGATAAGCAAAACTCATACCGACCAGTTCTACATTATTGGCATCTGTTCCGGTGGTTTCTGTATCAAAGCAGATTTCCTTTTGCTGTAATAAAGTTGACACAAGTCCGGCGATGCTTGTGTCTGTGTCAACCAGTATATAATGGTGATCTGTATTGGTAATATTTTTTTGCGCTATCAGTCCTGCTGCGGGCTCTTTCTCTTTTTCCTGAACAGCAGCGCCAACCCAATCGGGCACAGGTATAGAAGCCGTATCTTTCTTTGTACTTTTTGTTTCCTGCTTTTTAGCGGGCACTGGATTTCCAAAAAGATCCTGCTGTGTTACTGTTGTTGCGGAATGAAAAGCATTGAACGCATCACCAAGGATCCTTTTGCCGAGCGTTTTGAATTCAAGTTCAGTGAATACTTCTGTTAGGTCTTCTTTATTCCATTCTTTGAGCCGGTAATCCTCTTCATGAAACTCAACCGGCACATTGGTTATAATGGTAGCGAGTTTTTTACTCATGATGGCTAGTTCCCTATTGTTCCTGATTTTCTCGCCCAGCGCTCCTTTGATGGAATCGGCGCTGGCAAGTACATTTTCTAATGTATCGTACTCTTTGAGCAGCTTGGCAGCTGTTTTTTCTCCAACACCCGGAATGCCCGGAATGTTATCTACGGCATCACCCATCATCCCCAGCATATCCACTACTTGTTCTACCCTTTGTATGTCCCAGCGCTCACAGATCTTGGCTGCGTCAAGGATTTCTTCTGCATT
>JBHAFM010000042.1:0-2764 GCA_041856175.1 Sediminibacterium sp. | reverse complement strand
GTAATTGATGGGAGTAAATGCATCAGTTATTTCACCATTGAGTTAAAAGATGCTTTACTACCTGAAGCAATGAAAGGCAGGTTTAGCGACTGGATGTTTGGTTGTGATGTATGCCAGGATGTATGCCCCTGGAACCGCTTCAGTAAGCCTCATCATGAAATTAACTTTACGCCAATTCCCGAGATACTCAATCTCTCTACTAAAGAATGGGAGGCTATGAGTGAAGCAACTTTTAAAGAAGTCTTCCGGAACTCCCCTTTAAAGCGTACCAAATTCCAGGGAATACAGCGAAACCTGTCCTTTATCGCTACAACCTGACGCCTAATTTCAACGTAATACGATTGAGCGTATAATCCAGTTTCCTTTCCCTATCCTGTGCGGACCCGGGTTGCGGAAATGGAACAATCCAGTAAGTAAGTTCCTTATAATGCTCTGTAATTGTTTTTACAGAATACCCGAGACTGATCACTATGCCCTTTCTCTGTTGACCTTTCAATGAATATCCGATACCCCAATCGCCATAGAAGCCATTGTTAAAATCACCCAGGTTACTTCCTGTCATTGTCCAGGTTTTCCTGTATTGCGATTCTAATGGCCAGGCAATATTAGTTCCCAGGTCTGCATAGACAAACAAAGCGCCGGTTTTTCCCAGGCAGGCTCTCAGGTCAACAAACAGCGGTATTGTTCTCACTTTATAATAATCAATGCCTGTACCCAGACCGATGTTCCACTGTTTCTTTTCCATACCTGCCACGAGCTGTACCTGCCCGCTGACGGACTGGTCTCCATTCAATAAAACAACCTGTGGTATAAGGTAATAACCTGCTTTATCCTTATTGGCCTGTGCCAGTGCTGTTCCTGTAATCACCAGGAGCAGCAGGGTTAACATATTTTTATACATACTTTTAGTTGGTTTTAGTGACTGGTATTTTACCAATGACTTTAGCATTGGTTACATCAGTATAGTCAATACAGTAAAGTCCGCCTTTCGCTGTTGCAATAGCAATCCCCTGCTGTGCAATCACATCAGTTGCTTCAAAGCCCGGAACATTTTTCAATTGCAGGAGTATTGCCGGATCTTTGGCATCAAATATTTTTATCCCTTCCTTCCCATCACAGATCAACAAAAGATCTCCGTCTTTGGCCAGACCTTTAGGCGCTGTAAGATTGTATGATCTTATCAATGACGGGTTGGTGAGACTCCTGATGTCCAGCACATCCAGCTGGTTGCTGAAACCGCCGCAGGTACTTCCGCCGCTCAGCGTAACATAAGCGTAATTGCCGTCTGCAATAACAGGATCGCAGGTTCTTACATGCGAAAATTGTCCAAGCTTCTGGGGCTGATCAGGGTTTGATGCATTATAAATGAACATGCCGGTTTGTGTGCCGATCAGCAAATTGCTCTTATAAGGAAAAATAGTTTCAACATTGCCCTGCTGCAGTCCCAATGAGGTTACATAAGAGGGAGCGGCAGGAGTGGTAATATTAAATACTTTAAGGTCACTTTGACTAACCGTGTACATCCGGTTGTTCAGTAAAGCAAACCTGGCAAGCGATCCTGCAACCCCTATACCACTGATGGCACCAACGGCACTATAACTGGAAGCACTGAACATAACATTGCCAAAAGCCTGAGATTTCGTTTGTGCCAATGTTTCGCTGAATCTCCTTGTCACCATGGTATCCACCCTCACCCATTCAGTAATCACTTTCGATGTATCGGCGGTGAATCCTATGTAATACCTGTGAGGAAACACACCGTTCATAAATTGTTTCAACTGCACCTGCTGCGGGTTGCTGATGTCCAGTGTTACCAATGCCGTATAACAGTCGGCATACAGGTAATGACCATTCACCGCCAGGTCTGCACAACCGGGAATGTTAATAAAAGCAATGCCTTTAGGTTTGGAGGGATCTGCAATATCAATCACATGGATGCCCTTATCAATATCATTGAGGAAAACATACTGTCCCAGTAATACCATCTTTCCGGGTGATGTTACCGGAACTGCAACTGCATTTTTAATATTATCCTTTACAGCATCCCTTGTTTGATATACAGGTCTGTAAAAAGTATAGTACTCATTTACTGTGTCTTTGGTGCAGGCAATGATCAATACAACAAGTGCAGCCATTGCAAGTATGGATCGTTTCATACTATTTATTTTGCAATACTGACACCGGGCTTTAGTGCACCGTTGCATCTTATTTTTTCTTTCGGGGCAGCATGAATGTAGCCCTTAGGGAAGATTGAAAAAGGTGCTGGTCTGCACCGGGTTGTTTGGAAAGTTTACTGATGAAATAAGTAAGCTGCGGGCCAACATACAGGAACGGCTGTTTGCCTATTCCAACTTCCAGCCCGGTCGAAGCCTGCCATTGTATGGTTGTCAACAACTGCCTGCTCCTGAAAAAGATACGCTCGTCCTCCGCATAATGAAGGCCATTGCTGGCCACCAATACATTCAGCCCTGTTCCCAATTGCCACCGGACTGCCACTGATTTAAATACTTTGTACTGTGTGTAAAAATTAACTGCCGCCTGTAAAAAATGATAGCGGTTCAAATATTTTATACTATCCGTATTCTTAAAATAAAAGCCATCCTCATTATACCTGCCGGTGCTGCTGATGGACCTGGTACTATCAATTCGCCTTCCTACCCCAACCTGATCCTGCAACAATCCATAGCCGATCGAAATACCGATGCTATGCCTTCTGCTGACCTGCTTACCGGCCTGCACACCTAAGTTAAAAGCAAAAGCATCT
>JBHAFM010000041.1:0-38348 GCA_041856175.1 Sediminibacterium sp. | reverse complement strand
AGCGGGTCTTGTTTTGCGCCACTGCTGTAAACGGCATTTGTACTGTTCCCTTCCTGCTTTCTTTGATCCATACCGCTTCCAGTTGTCTGCCCGCTGTTAGTTTTGCCTTGAACCCTGATTCAAACACAGGCATTTGTATCCATACAGAATCTTTACTTACCCTGATATTATCCACTTTCATACGCTCTCCAGCGTTCAATATATACAGCACCGTCCTTTTATTATCCCGGCCAACCTCAAAATTGAATACGATATGATTGCCATCTTCCCGTAGTAACTGCGCCCTCCAGGTACCTTGCTGTAATGTATTTTGTGCATTTACCGCGCAAATACCGATCATCATTGTCAGTAACAACACCCATTGTTTCATATGTCTCTGCTGTTCTTAATTTGGTTACAAAATTACAACTAAGCTGCCGGACGGGCATTATAGCAAATTGAAGATAGGCAATACTGCCCTGAATGAGCCCATTTCTGCAGGCAAAAAAGACTATGCTGTAATCATTCTAATCTTTATCTTACAGTTTCGAAATCTCCGACACTATGCGCTTTATCATTGCTTCCATTTTATTGCTTTGCACCTGCCTGCTTTCGGCACAAGATTATTATCTCTTTGTTGGTACTTATACAAGCGGCAAAAGCAAAGGCATTTATGTATTCCGTTTTAACAGCGCCACCGGCGAAGCACAATGGGTAAGTAATACCGACAGCAGTAACAATCCTGCTTTCCTGGCGATTGCCCCCAATGGTAAAAACATCTATGCCATCAACGAAGCAGGGCAGGATATTTCAGGACATGTAAGTGCGTTTTCATTTGATGCTGCAACCGGGCAATTGCAATTCATCAACCAGCAACCCAGCGGCGGTGCAGGCCCCTGTTTTGTTACCACAGACAGAACAGGCAGGTGGGCACTGGTGGGTAATTATGTCGGTGGAAGTCTTGCTGCTCTGCCTATAAAAGCAGACGGTTCCCTGGCACCTTATTCCCAGCTGATACAACATACAGGCAGGAGTGTCAATCCGCAACGACAGGAAAAGCCACATGTCCATTCCACTTTTCTATCGCCTGATGAACAATATGTACTGGCACCTGACCTCGGTCTTGATAAAGTAATGATCTATGCATTCAACAAAAATAACAGGCAGCCATTAAAGGCCGCACCGGTTCCTTATGCCTTGTCAGCTCCCGGAAGCGGGCCACGCCATCTCACTTTTCATCCCAATAACCGGTTTGTTTACTTAATGGAAGAAATGAGCGGAACCGTATCTGTATTTGCTTATGATAATGGGACCCTCAGGAAGCTGCAAACCATTGCAACCCATCCGGCAGACTTCAAAGGACAGCCAGGCAGTGCAGACATACATGTATCACCGGATGGTAAGTTCCTATATGCATCTAATCGTGGTGAGGAAAACAATATCGCCATCTTTGCCATTGACGGCTTAACAGGAAGGCTTACCGCAAAAGGCTATCAACCTGTTCCAGGTGCATGGCCACGCAATTTCATCATTGACCCGAAAGGTAAATTCCTGCTTGTGGCCAACCAAAAAACGAATAATATAGTGATCTATAAACGGGATAAAGAGACTGGCATGCTGCAGGAAACATTACAGCAACTGGAAGTGCCGAACCCTGTATGCCTGAAGTTGCTGCAAATAAAGTGATGTAGCGGCTGTTGTTTATTTCGTGAAAGAAAAAAAGCTGCCATGCAATATTGGAAAATAAAAACATCGTTGTTTCTGAACTACTTTGTATTTGCCATACTCCTGAACAGTGTGGGTACGGTTATTCTGCAGGTGCAGCATAATTTTGGGGTGTCGGAAGGGTCTGCATCCATATTGGAAGCCTGCAAAGACCTGAGCATTGCCATTGCCTCTTTCCTCATCTCCTCCTATATCGCGCGAATTGGTTACAGGCGTGCCATGCTGATCGCATTGGGGTTTATCAGTGTTATTTGTTTCATGATGCCTTTTACCGCCAGTTTTATTGCTACAAAATTACTTTTTATTGCAGTGGGGTCCAGTTTCGCATTGATCAAAATGTCTGTATACAGTACCATTGGACTCGTTACGAAAGATGAAAAGGAACACATCAGTCTCATGAACTTCCTTGAATCATTCTTCATGATTGGTATCCTTACCGGTTATTTCGTATTCAGCTATTTTGTTGACAATGATCATCTTCAGTCTACGGCCTGGCTCAAAGTTTATTATTTATTAGGCGGTATCTCATTGCTCGCATTCCTGCTGTTGCTGAGCGCCCGCCTGGATGAATCGGCTATTCATGCAGATGAATCCAGCTCCTTACTCAAAGATTTTGGTCACATGTTCGAACTCATGGTAACGCCCCTTGTACTTGTTTTTATCTGCTGCGCATTTTTTTATGTATTGATAGAGCAAAGCATCATGAGCTGGTTGCCTACTTACAATAACAAGGTATTATTGCTGCCTGCCGCCCTCAGCATACAGATGGCAAGCATACTGGCAGGATCTACGGCATTGGGGCGTTTTCTCGCAGGCATTGTATTAAAGAAACTTAACTGGTTCCTGGTGCTGACAGCCTGCCTGCTGCTGGCTGCCGTATTGGTTGTAACAGCCATCCCGCTTGCAGAAAATGTAGTGGGTCATACTGTTACCGGCTGGACAAATGCACCGATGGCAGCATTTGTGTTCCCATTGATCGGTTTATTACTCGCACCCGTATACCCTGCGGTTAACTCCGTTATACTGAGTACGCTGCCGGTGCAAAGGCATGGATTGATGTCGGGGCTCATTATTATATTCTCAGCGCTGGGAGGTACAACAGGTTCCATTATTACCGGCCATATTTTTCAGCATTACGGTGGCCAGAAAGCATTCTATTTCTCGCTGGTACCAATTGCCATCCTCCTTATCTGCCTGTTCCTGTTCAGGCGCTTACAGCAGCGATACAAGGCTACCCATTCCTGATTAATCAACAGCACTAAATAGTCTTTGCATGGCATCGCAAGCATTTTTTGATATCACCAGCCTTTCGCCGTTATATGAAGACGTACAGCTGGCCAGGATTTTCCCCGATTCAAAATTCTTTGTCGATTGCAGTCCCGCTATTGCCCCCGAAGCAATACTTACCGCCTACGCTAATGAAAAAACACAACCCGGCTTCCATCTTTTATCGTTCGTTAGCAAGCATTTTATTTTCCCGGTGGACAAGCAAACGGGTTATACATCGGCCAACAAACCACTTGCACAGCATTTATCAGACCTGTGGCATGTATTGAGGCGCGCACCCGGCGATGAGCTGCACAGTACACTCATCCCGCTCCCCCATCCTTATATTGTTCCCGGCGGACGTTTCAGGGAAATTTACTATTGGGATAGCTATTTTACCATGCTTGGGCTACAGGTAGCCGGGCAAACAGATATGATGGAAAATATGGTAGCAAATTTTGCGCACCTTATCCATACAGTCGGTTTTATACCCAATGGTAACCGGACCTATTATCTTGGCCGTTCTCAGCCGCCTTTCTTCTCACTGATGGTAGCGCTCCTGCAGGAAGAAAAAGGCCAGGAAACAATGCTACGATATAAGGATGCGCTGCAAAAAGAATATCATTTCTGGATGAGCGGGCACCGGGTTGTGCAAATGTCCAATGGGCTTGTCATGAATCGCTATTGGGATGATTATGATACACCGAGGCCTGAAGCATATATAGAAGATATTGAAATAGCCCACCAGGCAAACAGACCTGCCGGTGAAGTGTACCGGCATATACGGGCTGCTGCTGAGTCCGGATGGGATTTCAGCAGCCGGTGGTTCGGGGACGGGAAAAATATGACAACCATTCAGACAACAGACATTATACCGGCAGATCTTAATTGCCTGTTATTATTCCTGGAAACAAGTTTGCTCAGCATATACCGGCATTTGAATGACCAGCAACTGACCGATCAGTTCGTAAATAATATCCGTCGCAGAAAGGAAGCCATACAGGAATACTGCTGGGACCAGGAACGGGGGTTCTATTTCGATTATAATATGAAAGAACAGCGTTTTTCAGACGTTTATACGCTTGCTGCTGCTTATCCCCTTTTTTTCAATATAGCAGATCACAACCAGGCCAGGCAGGTAGCATTACTGCTTAATGAAAAATTTATGAAACCTGGAGGTTTGGTCACTACACTTAACTTCACCGGCCAGCAATGGGATGCCCCGCTCGGGTGGGCGCCATTGCAATGGATCGCTTACAAAGGGTTGCGTAATTATGCATTTGATGAAATAGCCCGGCAGGTAAAACACTGCTGGTTACAAACCAATGAAAAGACCTATGAGGTGACGGGAAAAATGATGGAAAAATACAACGTAACAGATGTCTCCAGTACCGCCAGTGGCGGCGAATACCCCAACCAGGATGGCTTTGGCTGGACCAATGGCGTCTATTTAAAGCTGAAGCATATGTAACACGGCCATCGAACAAGAAGCACCATATCAATGCCTATTTTTATGCTTCTTTTGTACCATATGGTCTGAAGACCTGGGCTCTTCCGTTTTTCTCATCTGGTACTGCAGTGCACCTAATGCAATGAGGAACATACCAGTCATCAGGAAAAAATATTGCAGGAAATAGTCGTCTCCCAGAATGATCATTTGGGTAATCACGCATGCAGTTACTACCGCACCTTGCACAATGACCGCTACAGGGTACCATTTATAACGCCTGGTAATGATGATAATTGTAATGAGGCTCAATACACCAAAGGCAAGTAACAATATCCATCCGGGCAGTGTATAATCTTTGAATATGGTTCCATTCAGCAAATAAAAAGGAAGTCCCAGGGCACTGCCACTTGGGTCCAAAATCATACGAATACCAAAGTAAAGGTTACAAACGCTAACCACTACTAATATCGCAATCGACAACTGGCGGGCTGTTTTCATAGATGACTATTTACATCCGGTGAACAGTATGGCCTTGTTAAGTTACGATAAAAACGTGAAAATTACGCATTGCGTGTCTTTACAGGCCTATCTTTCCCCCTGTCAACCCCATAAAAAGCAGTTTATCTGTGACGCAGAAAATCGCGGAACCAGTAGCCGGAATCCTTAATAGTGCGGAGTTGCGTAGCAAAATCAATGTGAATAAGACCAAAACGGGCAGTATATCCTTCAGCCCATTCAAAGTTGTCCGTAAGGCTCCACGCAAAATAGCCGCCTATGTTCACTCCTTCTTTTTTAGCGCGCAGCGCTGCTGCCAGGTATTGCTGAAAATAATCGACCCTTTTCTCATCATTTACCCTGCCATTGATGAGTTCGTCTTTAAAAGCTGCACCGCTTTCGCTAATAATAATTTCTTTGACGCCGCCATATAACCAGAACCGTTTGATCATGCGGTAGAAACTGTCGGCATTGATCTCCCATCCCATATCGGTATGCGGCACTTTGCGCGCAATGGCTTTCACTTCCGATGCGTGTAAATACGGTACCAGGGCATTGTACTTTACAGTAGTGGCAAAATAATTCTGTATGCCAATAAAATCAAAGTTGAACTGCATACGCTCTGTATATTTCCATGCCTTATTGTGCAGGTGGAGTTTATCGAGCAGCGGAAAATTTTCTTCCTGCGGATATCCCCGCCCAAGAGAGGGTTCTATAAACAGGCGGTTCAATAGCGCATCTGCTCTTCTTGCCGCCAGCACGTCTTCTTCCCTGGATGAAAAAGGCATGACTTCGCTACATGAAAAAGTAGTACCTACCCTCGATTTTGCCACCATTGATCTTACAATACGCCCGCCTTCAGCCTGGCACAAAGCAGCATTGTGTACAGCGGGCAGGAAGTTGATCAGCCCCGTTTTACCAGGTGCGTGCCTGCCCAGCATATATCCCAGTGAAGTAAACCCCATCGGTTCATTCAATATGATCCAATTCTTCACTTTATCGCCAAAATTTTCTGTGCATACCGTTACAAACCGGGTAAACCATTTTAGCATCTGGTGGCTCGTCCACCCCCCGTCCTTTTGCAATTCATGGGGAAGATCCCAGTGATAGAGTGTAACATAAGGTACCAGTCCTAATTCCAGGCATTCATCTATCAGCCGGTGATAAAATGCAACACCATCTTTGTTGACCCTCCCCATTCCCTCCGGTAATATGCGGCTCCAGGAAATAGAAAAGCGAAAAACAGAAAAGCCGAGCGCTTTTACCAGTATAAGGTCGTCTTTATACCGGTGATAAAAGTCACAGGCTTCATAAGGTTTAGCGCCGCCTTTTATTTTTCCCTGGCGCCTTGAAAAAGTATCCCAGATCGACAACCCGCGGCCGTCGAGGTTATAAGCCCCTTCATTTTGTGCAGCGGACAATGCTACACCCCATTGAAATGCGGGGCCAAAAGAACGGGAAGAGATTTGAGTATAAGGCTGCAAGCTGTAATATTTCTGCTAAGTTGATGAACAGGAAGTTATAGTCATATTAAGGTAAGGTTATTTTTGAGAACAGCGCAGCACAGTGGTGCATCAGCGAAACAAAAAAAACGACCCGGCCTGCCTTGCCGGGTCATTTTAATTGGGGAGGTGCTTAAAACCAGGTTTTCTTACTAACTAAAAGACTGCACCCTTCAGTAACTGGATCAACCGATTCAGTTACTGACCTAAAACTAGTCGCTTAATGGAATATTAATTTTTTCTGGTTGGCACATCATTCAACAATTTTGGCAGCCCCGTGTGTTTTGACTGGCCTAATTGTACTTTACTTAATTAAGCTATTGGTTATAAACGAATTATCACTGAATTGGATACAAACCCCGCCCTTACCGCAACGCCCCTTTTATAATTCCCGGCCCCCCGTTCAGCCAGTAAAATTTCATAAAAAATTTAATTAAACGTTTGTTTAAGTCAAACATTTGTTTAAAATTTGCCTCGTCAATCTAAATATTATGAGTATCGATAAGAAAGAACATATTGTCAGCGCTGCCATTGAACTCTTTGCAGAGAATGGCTTTGAAGGCACGTCAGTTCGCGACATAGCTGCCAGCGCCGGCGTAAATATTGCTATGATCAATTATTACTTTGGTTCAAAAGAGAAACTCTTCGAAGCCATGGTTGAAGAGAAATCAACATTTTTCAGGGAAAAACTAGAAGAGATCCTGCAAGACGGCACAAAAAATGAGCTCGCTAAAATAGATGCGATCATTGACAATTATGTTAACCGCTTGATGTCACAGCACAAATATCACCGTGTTATTCACCAGGAATTGATGCTGAAGCAACGTGAGGGATTGCATGATAGCATTGTTGCAACGTTTGCTAAAAATAAAGCCGTCATGAAAAGCATTCTCGAGCAGGGAATGAAAAAGAAAATATTCCGCAAAGTTGATCCTGAATTTACCATAGTAACCATGATAGGCACTATCAACCAGGTATTATTATCCAAGCCTATGTGCAAGTTCCTCGTTGACAAAGGAGAAGATTTTGACCCTTACACCGATGAGGTCTTCAAAAAAAGGCTCGTCACCCACATCAAGCAGGTCATGCACGCGCACCTGTTAAACAAATAACAACAACAAACCGTAAACAACAAACCACAAATTTTCACATCATATGTCCCAGCAAAAGAAACCCAAAGCAAAAAAATCTCCTTTAAGGACGATTGTCCTGAGCATTGTATTCCTGGTTGCAGCTTATTTTGGTTATACCAAAATACATTTTGCGTTAACGCACGAAACCACCGATAACGCCCAGATAGAAACACAAATCACGCCTGTGCTTCCCCGTGTAGCCGGTTATGTGAAAAATATTGTCGTGAAAGATTATGATTCGGTAAAGACGGGTCAATTACTGGTTGAGCTGGACGATGCCGAATTGCAAACACAATTGCTTGAAATGGAAGCTGATTATAAACAGGCGGAGGTGGACGTCATCAATGCCAAAGCCGCGCTCAACAACGCCCTTGTTTCATTACGTGTGAATAAAGGAAATATTGAACTCAGTGATGTGCGCAGGAAAAAAAGTGAAGATGACCTCAAAAGGGATCAAAACCTTTTTACTGACCAGGCGATCACAAGAAAACAGTTAGACGACAGTAAATACAATGCTGAAACTGCCAACCAGCAATACCAGAATACCAAAACAGATCTTGCCTCTGCCGAAAGCCGTATTGCAGTCCTTCAGGCAGGCATAGCAAAAGCAACAGCGGCATTGGGGGTGAAACAGGCTAAGATTGAACAGACTAAGTTAAAACTTACTTATACAAAAATATATGCGCCACAGGCTGGTAAGATTGGTAAGAAGAATGTGTCTGAAGGGCAGTATGTACAGGCCGGCACTCCGCTATTCTCCATCGTCAATGATACAACTTACTGGATCGTAGCCAACTTCAAAGAGAACCAGTTAAAAAAATTATATCCCGGCAAAGAAGTGGATATTGAAATGGATGCTTACCCCGATGTAAAACTAAAAGGCAAAATAGAAAGCCTGAGTGAAGCAACCGGTGCGAAATTTTCCTTACTCCCCCCGGATAATGCCAGCGGCAATTTTGTGAAAGTAACACAGCGTGTGCCGGTAAAAATAAAGATCGCTGATATCGAAAAGAACAAACACCTGTTACGCGCCGGATTAAGTGTATACGTAAGTTCAGAAATCAACTAATTCAATTATGGCAACGCCCAAAGGATTTGCAAAAGCAATCATTGTAATTACAACGGTTACGGCTGCAATCATGGAATTGATTGACACCTCCATTGTAAACGTGGCATTAAGCGATATGAGTGGCAGCCTTGGTGTGAATATCGAAGATATCAGCTGGGTTATTACTTCCTATGCCATCGCCAACGTTATCATTATTCCGCTGACAGGTTTTCTTGCAGAGTACTTCGGAAGAAAGAATTATTATATTGTTTCGATGGTGATCTTTACGGTTGCGTCTTATATGTGCGGACAATCAACCAGTCTCGTAGAGATCATCATCTGGCGCTTCATACAGGGAGTTGGCGGCGGCGCCCTGCTTTCCACCTCCCAGGCCATCTTATTCGATGCATTTGAGCCTAAGGACAGACCCATTGCTTCGGGGTTATTTGGAATGGGATTGGTATTGGGACCAACACTGGGACCAACACTGGGTGGTTATATCATCGATCACGCTTCATGGCCTTTGATCTTTATGATCAATATACCCATCGGCATTATTGCTACTTTCCTGTCGTTTACTTTTATTGATCAGAAGGAAGGGGAAGGAAAGAATAAGAAGAACATTAAAATTGATTACACCGGCATCCTGTTACTGACAGTTGGCATCGGATGTTTACAGTACATGCTGGAAAGGGGTGAATCGGAAGATTGGTTCAGCAGCAAAACGATCATTGTAACTTCCATATTAGCAGCCATTGGATTGATTGCATTTATCTGGTACGAATTAAGTATCAAGAACCCCGCAGTCAATCTTAAAGTATTGAATAACAGGAACCTCGCTTTTACTACTATTTTTACCTTCGTCGTTGGTATAGGTTTGTTTACCTCTGTATTCGTGTTTCCTGTTTTGGCACAACGCACGTTAGGCTATTCGGCATATGAAACCGGGCTAACCCTGCTGGCCCCTACCATGATCACTGTTATCATGATGCCCATTATTGGCAAATTAATGAGCAAGGGGGTATCTCCGATTCCTTTTGTAGTAATTGGATTCTTACTGTTTGCAGGTTATTCCTGGTTAAGTGCAGGGGTAAGTCCGGATGTAAATAAAAATGATTTCTTTTTCCCCCTGGCGCTGCGTGCCGTAGGCATCAGCATGGTACAGTTGCCACTGATCAACCAGGCTGTGGCAGGGTTGCAACCAAAAGATTATGCGTCGGGCATCGCGCTGAATAATATGATACGTCAGCTGGGTGGCGCTTTTGGTATTGCGCTGGCCAATAACTACATCGCCCACCAGTATGCACAACACCGGTATGACCTTGTTTCAAAAGTAACAGGCGAATCGCAAATGTTCCTGGAACGAAGTAACACCATTGCGCAAGGTATCATTGCCAGAACAGGAGATGTAGCCGGTGCCGGCACCAAAGCCGTTGCCACTATCAATAACCTGGTGGACAGGCAATCTTACTTCCTTTCCTACCTTGACACTTTCCGCCTGATCACCATCTTCTTTATACTCGTCATACCATTGGTGGGCTTTCTGAGGGTGAAGAAAAAGTCAGCAGCAGAAGTGGCAGCTACCATGAAGGCCGCGGCTGAAGCACATTAAAGGAACCAGGAGATTAAACTAATAAAGAAAATACATACAAACAGCAGAATCAGTATACAATGAAAAAGATATGCATTACAACCTTCCTTCTTTTTATTGCGTTGTTGTCACAGGCGCAAGTAACTGTGAACAACGAATTAAAAAGCCTGATCACACAATCGTTCGGCTTTTTTCCGAAAGTGAAGGAAGTGGAACAAACAGTCGCAACAGCAGGGGAAAAAATAGCATTAACGCAATTGAATAAATTTCCGGATGTAACCGCAGATGCCTCTTATGCTTATGTAAAGCCTAAAATAGAGCTCCCGTTAAATGGCGAGAATTTCCAGTTTGCCCCTGTGCACAATGTCAGCGGCGCCGTAAACGCCACTTATGCTTTGTTTGATTTTGGCAGGCTGAAGGCGAATATTGAAAGGTCTAAAGACGACCTGCAGTACGCCAGGCATCGTGTGGATGATGTAAAAGCACAACTGGCCAACCAGGTCAGCATCGTGTATTATAATATTGTGTACCTGGAAAAAACAATACGCATACAGGATAGCGTACTGAGTTATCTCAATCAAAATAAAACGGTTGTTGAGAGCCGTTTAAAGAATGGCGATGCATTGAAAATAGACCTGCTCAACATACAGGCTTCCATCGATAACGAGATCAACCGGAAGGTAGACCTCAATAATAGCCTGCAGAAACAATTGAACCTGCTGGCATACACCACCGGCATCAAACAGAGTAATGGAAAAGCTTTTGATTTTGATATCAACCTGGTCGATGCCGCTTCAGCCCTTGGATTGGCACAAACCAATAATCCTGATTTTGCTTTAGCCAAGGACAGGATCAAACAGGCTAAAAGTGATCTCGCCATTACAAAAGTTGCAGAAAGCCCAACTGTTGGCCTGAAAGCAGCCGCCGGTATTAAGAATGGGTATGTACCTTATATAGCCGATATGCGGTTTAATTATATGGCGGGGATCGGTTTCTCTGTACCCATTTACAATGGCGGCAGAAATAAACAACAACAGAAACTGCAACAGAACATAATCAGGCAAAATGAATTGGCTGTAGAGAGCCTGAGCAGTACGTATAAAAAAGATATTGACCAGGCGCTTACAGACATCAACACGAATTTAGAAAGGATCAGAAACACAGAAGGGCAGATAGAGCAGGCAAGAACTGCACAAATACTGGCTGCTAACCGTTTTAAAAATGGCGCAGGCACGAACCTCGAAATCACCAATGCCAGCACCAATGTACAACGCGCAGAGCTGACCAAGCTACAGTATGAATACCAGCTATGCTTGGCCAAAGTGGAATTGACAAGATTAATGGGGTATCAATACTGGTAAGATCATTGAGTCAATAACCTGTTGACTCAATGATACTATTATTTTGCTTCAAACCATATTGGTTTTTCATCATCCGGCTCTGCGTTGTAATTGATAAAGAGTTCTTCGCCGGCTGCTATCTCTTTGACTGAAGTAATGCGTATGATCTCCTGTTCAAAATCCATTTCATAAAGGCAGTTGGCATTATAGGAATGGTTATATAAAGAAAGGTAACCAAGCGCTACACAGGCGCCTTTGTATTCATTTCCCCATTCAAAAATATAATCGAACAGCAGGGTCTGCTCTACTTTTTGCCTGTCATCCGGTCCCAATACAAGGACCGGGGATATTTCTACAACCGTGCCTTTGGCAATGGGTTCTGCAGTAAATACGCCCCTGCCTCTGTCAGACGAGTGGGCAATAGTGAGACAAGGTAAAATCATTGGTAGCCGGTGGTTTGTGTTTTGTGATCAATCAATTGGGACTGGTAACTGCAAACTACAAAAAGTTCGGCCTGCAAAACCCGATTCATAGGCCCTAATTCCCAATTCCTCCCTAAATTGCGCCTATGTCATTGGAATTGGAACAACCCGGCATACATGAGCAATTTGAACAGTTGATCGCCAAAGAGGATAAGCTGGAAATAAGAGAATTTCTCGACCACCAGAATATCAGCGATGTGGCCGACCTTATCAACGCATATCCCGAATATGAGGCGCAGATCATTGCCAATATGGCCATACACCGGGCAGCCAGTGTATTCAAAATTCTTGACATTGCACAGCAAAAAGACATTGTTAAGGAATTGCCTTCGGCTAAAACAGCAGAGCTGCTGAACGAACTGCCTGCCGATGACCGCACCGATTTTCTGGAAGAATTACCCAAAGCAGCCATTCGTGACCTGATCAAACTATTGGACCCGCAGGAAAGAAGGATCACCCTCTCCATGCTGGGTTACCCGGAAGACAGTGTAGGCCGCTTGATGACACCTGATTATGTTTATGTCTATGCTTATAATACTGTAGCAGAAGTATTCAGCACCATCCGGAAGCATGGCAAAAACAGTGAGACAGTTGATGTGATCTATGTGATAGATGCTAAAGGAGAATTGGTGGATGACGTCAGGATCAGGGATGTGATCCTCGCCCCGCCCGACAAACGCATTGATGAGATCATGGATGGCCGGGTAGTATCCCTTAATGTGAACGATGACCAGGAACATGCCAGCCAGGTGTTCAAAATGAATAACCGTGTGGCGCTTCCTGTGGTTGATGACAATAATATATTACTCGGTATTGTAACCATCGACGATATGTTATGGGTAGCCAATGAAGAGTTCAGTGAAGACATGCAAAAGATGGGGGGTACCGAAGCATTAAATGAACCATACCTGGATATCCCGCTGCTGAAATTATTCCGCAAGCGCATTGGCTGGCTGGTGGTATTGTTCTTAGGCGAAATGCTCACTGCCACTGCCATGGGGTATTTTGAAGACGAGATAGCGAAAGCAGTAGTCCTGGCGCTCTTTGTTCCATTAATTATTTCCAGCGGTGGTAATAGCGGTTCACAGGCATCTACCCTGATCATACAGGCGATGGCCGTTGGTGAAATTACGATTGCTGACTGGTGGCGGGTATTGCGCAGAGAACTGTCAAGCGGTTTATTATTGGGTGCAGTCCTCGGTATCATTGGTTTTATCCGTGTAGCAGTATGGCACTCTATCGCGCCGCAATTATATGGCCAGCACTGGATGATGATTGCCGCCACGGTAGGATTCTCATTGATAGGAGTGGTACTATGGGGCACTCTATCCGGCTCCATGCTCCCCATTTTCCTAAAAAAGCTCGGCGCCGATCCGGCGGTATCTTCGGCTCCTTTTGTAGCAACGCTGGTAGACGTAACGGGACTGATCATTTATTTCAGTGTTGCCTATATCTTCCTCCAGGGGTTGTTATTATAACTTAGCTTAATTTTGTCAAAAATTTCATTATGGGTGTTGCAGATCAATTAGCACAACTGAAGGCCGAAAAATCGGCTGCCAACCTGAAAGCTGGAAATGATTTCCTGGCTGCGAATAAACAAAGGACTGGGGTTACAGCATTACCCAGTGGATTACAATACGAAGTATTGGTGCAGGGTGAAGGAGAAAAACCGCAGGCACATCATGAAGTAACCTGTCATTATCACGGCACATTAATCAACGGTACCATATTCGACAGCTCTGTTCAAAGAGGGCGCCCGGCATCCTTCCCTTTAAATATGGTTATCAAAGGCTGGACCGAAGGTTTACAATTAATGCCAGCAGGAAGCAAATGGCGTTTCTTCATTCCGCCACATTTAGCTTATGGCGACAGGCAGGTAAGTGCCGAGATCGGACCCAACAGCACTTTGGTGTTCGACGTGGAGCTGATCAGCTTTAAATAAGACCATACCCGGTCTATATCATTTCACTCAGCTCTAACCAACGCAGTTCTTTCTGTTCCAGTGACCGCGTAATGGCAATCATTTGATCGCTGAGCTCGCTGAGTGCTTCAAAAGAAAGACTGCCCTGGCTCATTTTTCCGGTAATGATTTTCTTTTCCTCTTCGAGGGCCGGCATTTCTTTTTCCAGCAACTCAAATTCCCGTTTTTCTTTAAAACTCATTTTCTTTTTGACAATAGCTGCTACTTGCTGCTGCTCATTAGCGATTGCCGGTTGTTGCACCGACGGTGATTGGCGGCTGCTGCCCATTTCCTCCTGTTCTTTCAGCCATATCCTGTACTGTGTATAGTTACCCGGGAAATCGCGCACCTCGCCATTGCCTTCAAATATGAACAGGTGATCTACCAGCCTGTCCATGAAATAACGGTCATGCGAAACAATCATAACACAACCCTGGTACTCGCCTAAGAAATTTTCCAGCACAGCCAGGGTAGGCAGGTCCAGGTCATTGGTAGGCTCGTCTAAAATGAGGAAGTTGGGATTCCGGAACAGGATTGTCAGTAATTGCAGGCGTTTTTTCTCACCGCCACTTAATGATGACAGGTAGGTATATTGTTTATCGGGTGCGAACAGGAAGAGTTCCAGGAACTGCGCTGCGCTCAAACTGCCACCCTTTGCCAAAGGAAAACTCTCGGCAAATGTTTTCACGTATTCTATTACACGCAGGTTCTCTTTAATGACAAGTCCCTGTTGCGAAAAATTCCCGAATACCACTGTATCGCCCACATTAATCTTGCCACTGTCGGCAGGTTCCAGCTGTTGAAGAATGTTCAGGAAGGTAGATTTACCAACGCCGTTCTTTCCTATCACCCCTATACGCTCCCCTTTACTGAAGGTATAATCAAAGCCTTTCAAAATCTTTTGTTCGCCAAATGATTTGTATACTTTTTTCAATTCTATGATCTTGCCGCCCATTCTGCTCATCTTCATTTGCAATTGCACCTGGGCATCTTCTATTTTCTGTTTGGCCCTGGCTTCTACTTCGTAAAAATTATCCTGCCGGCTTTTGCTTTTGGTGGTACGCGCTTTGGGTTGTTTGCGCATCCATTCCAGTTCCTTGCGGTATTCATTACGGGCTTTATCAATGCTTGACTGCTCGCTCTCCAGCCGGGCGGCTTTCTTTTCCATGTAGTTTTCATAATCGCCCTTGTACACATACATGTTCTCCCGCTCCAGTTCCCATATCTCTTCACTGACAGCGTCTAAAAAATAGCGATCATGGGTCACAAGCAATAGTGTGATATTTTCTCCATTCAGGTAATGCTCCAGCCATTCAATCATTTCTACATCGAGGTGATTGGTGGGTTCATCCATCATCAGCAAAGTGTGCTTATGTTCAAAACCAATATCTATCAGGGTTTTGGCAAGCGCTACCCGTTTACGTTGTCCGCCGCTCAGTTCACTAACAGGATTCTGCAGGTGATGAACATTCAATTTGCTGAGTATTTGTTTGACTTTGGCTTCAAAATCCCATGCATCCAGGTCATCCATTAATGTAATAGCTTCAGCAATCTTTTCCCCGTCTTCCACTTCTGCTGCAGCTTCATACGCACGTATGGCGCTGATAACAGGATGGTTGAGGTGAAAAATATTTTCCAGCACCGTTTTGCTTTCATCAAATTTGGGGTCCTGTTCAAACAAGGCAACAGTTACATCTTTATGTACCCATAGCTTGCCCGAATCGGGCGTCTCAGCACCGGCAAGTATCTTTAATAAGGTTGATTTGCCTACCCCGTTACGGGCTATCAGGGCTATTTTATCGCCCTCATTGATATGGAAGGATATATTGTTAAACAAGGGATTGACGCCATAGCTCTTGGTCAATCCTTCAGCTGATACATAATGCATGCTGCAAAGATAAGGTGTAGCGTGCAGCGGGCAGCGTAATACTGCAACCAACAATGGCTGGCAGCACCTTGGAGCTTATAAATACCCCAATGAAGAAGCGCCGGGTAATTCTTCTGCCAGGCGCATCAGTTCCCTGCGGGCATGCCAAAAATTGTAGACCCTGACAATCAGCATCACTGCAATGGAAAAAAAGACGTATAGCAATATCGCATTGGTAATGCCTAACTTAATGACAGGGATGATATTGGTGGCTACCAGTAATACATAACCCATGAGTGTATAGATCCCAAATACATTGCTTTGGTGAAAATCGTTGGCAGCATATTGCTTCACGATCCTGTTTTCTATCCGTCTGTTTTCCTCTTCGGAGAGCTGGCTCAAATGTACTTTAATGGTTCGTTTCTGTGTATGAAACAAACCCATCTCATGCGCGATATTTTTAATATCTGCCGCAGTGCTGACGATGATCTTCTGTTGCATATGGTTGTGTTTTAGCGCGTAGGTTGACTTATCAACAGGCTACTAAATTAACTAAAACTCTGTTGTATAACAATGGGGAAAACCCCCATTTTTTTACTGCCCCAAAAAAATCCCCTCCCAGCCAGTTGTCAGCCAGTGCCTTATACCAATTTCTGTTGCAGGTACTCTTTCACCTCATGGAACCATTCTTCCCTTACAATACTCAATACAATGGAATCCCTTCTTCCCCCTTCTGCCTTGGGCATGTGACTGCGAAGTACACCTTCCACCTTACAGCCAATACCTTTCATTGCCTCGATGCTGCGCGTATTGTTATTGTCTGCCCGGAACTCCACCCTTTCCATCCCAAGTTCTTCAAATGCAAACTGCAGCAGCAGGAATTTACAGTGCTTATTGAGTCCCGTTCCCTGGAAAGCCCTGCCATACCAGGTATAACCCAGTAATAAAGTCCGGTAAGCCAGGTTAATATCATAAAAACGTGTACTGCCTGCATATTGCCGGGTACGTTTGTCAAATACAATGAACGGGTATTCTTTTTTATTTTCCCTGCCCATCACGGCCATTTGGATATACTCCTGAAGATTTTTTTCACCTGCCGCTTTTTGCAGGGAGTACTGCCAGATTTCTGGCTCATTTTGCGAAAAATTGCGCAAATTTACGCAATCGTTTGCGTTTAAAGGGCGCAATAACACGCAATCGTCTTCCAAAATATGGTCTTTTGAAAAATCAAATATGTAATTCATTGAACATATTTATACTATGAACAAATTTTTAGACACCGCCCATGGCATCCTCAATTAACTAAATTAACTATTCTTGCAATCTAATTCAATTTAAAAAACTATGTGTGGAATTGTCGGGTACACCGGGCCCAGAGAAGCCTATCCTGTTATATTAAAGGGATTAAAAAGATTAGAATACCGTGGATACGACAGTGCCGGTGTGGCACTGATGAACAACGGTCAGTTAAAAGTGTACAAGAAAAAAGGGAAGGTAGCCGAGCTTGAAGAAAGTGCCATGGGAAAAGACACACATGCCCATATTGGCATTGGTCATACCCGTTGGGCTACACACGGTGAGCCCAGTGACCGGAATGCACACCCCCATCAATCGCAAAGCGGTGAACTGGCAATGATCCATAATGGTATCATTGAAAACTATACCCAGATCAAACATGAGCTCATTAATAAAGGCTATACTTTTAAAAGTGATACCGACACAGAAGTGTTGCTGAACTTTATTGAAGACATCAAAAAGAACAACAGCTGTTCCCTGGAAGAAGCATTGCGCATTGCGCTCAAACGCGTAGTGGGCGCTTATTGCATTCTGCTGATATCCAACGATGATCCGGACACCATCATTGCAGCGAGAAAAGGCAGCCCGCTTGTCATTGGCATCGGTAAAGGCGAGCATTTCCTTGCCAGTGACGCCTCTCCCATTATTGAATACACCAAGGAAGTAGTGTATGTCAATGATTATGAAATTGCCATTGTTCGTCCAGATGAACTGATCCTCAAAAACCTCGGCAACGAAAAACAGACCCCCTTCATTACCAAGCTCGATATGGAATTGGCAGCCATTGAAAAAGGCGGTTATGATCATTTCATGCTGAAAGAAATACATGAGCAGCCAGCAACTATTTTCGATTGTTTGCGTGGCAGATTGCTACCACAATCCGGCCAGATCATCATGAGTGGTGTGGACAATCATATAGAAGCGCTGAAAAATGCACAGCGCATACTTATCGTTGCCTGTGGTACCAGCTGGCACGCAGGATTGATAGCCGAATACCAGATAGAAGAACTTTGCCGCATACCTGTTGAAGTGGAGTATGCTTCGGAGTTCCGTTACCGTAACCCTGTGGTACATAAAGGCGATGTGATTATTGCTATTTCCCAGAGCGGGGAAACAGCCGACACTTTGGTTGCGCTGGAAAGCGCCAAACAAAAGGGCGCCTTCATCTTTGGCGTGGTTAACGCCGTAGGCAGCAGTATTGCGCGTTTAAGCGATGCCGGCGCCTATACACATGCCGGTCCTGAAATAGGTGTGGCAAGTACCAAAGCATTTACGGGACAGCTTGCCGTATTAGCTATGATGGCATTAAAGATCGGTTATGCAAAAGGCACTATTGATAAAACCCGCTACCTGCACCTGATGCAGGAACTACAGGCTGTTCCTGAAAAAGTGAAAGAAATACTTGCCGATACAAGCAATATCAAGCGCATTGCCGAGAAATACAAAGATGCTACCGACTTCCTGTTCCTGGGCCGTGGTTATAATTTCCCTGTAGCGCTGGAAGGGGCATTAAAACTAAAAGAGATCTCTTATATACATGCCGAAGGCTACCCTGCTGCCGAAATGAAACATGGCCCTATTGCCCTGGTTGATGAACACCTGCCTGTTGTATTTGTTGCCACCAAAGACTCGTATTATGAGAAGATCGTATCCAACGTACAGGAAATCAAAGCCAGGAAAGGAAAAGTGATCGCAGTAGCCACCGCAAATGATGAAATAATCCCCGGTATGGCCGATGATGTGATGTTTGTTCCGGACGCCGATGAGGTCATCGCTCCATTATTAAGCACTGTACCATTACAATTGCTCAGCTACTATGTAGGCCTGGCCAAAGGGCTGGACGTTGACAAACCACGTAACCTGGCTAAAAGCGTTACAGTTGAATAAATAAAACCCATCCACCTCCATGCCTCAGAATATCATTTCTAAAACGCCCCTCTCCACTTTAGGTTATAATTTCATTAAAGATGCTTTTGTGCCCAAGGGAAAAGATGAGTATTACCTGCGGAACAAACAGAACAGGAATGGTATTATTTACCGGCAGCTTAGCGCTTATGAAATTGAGGTACTGGTACGCAACGGCAATACAAGCGACAACTGGAATAAAATATTGGTGTCAGATGCGTTTAACCCGGAACTGGTGAAGAACTGTAAATTCTACGGACTGGTACGCATTGGCAAATTAGAACCATTCTGTTTAGGCTTCAGCGACTTCAAAGCGCCAGTGGGCTTGTATAATTCCACCATCATCAGTTGCGATTTTGGCGATAATGTGGTGATTGATAATGTGCAGTACCTGTCGCATTATATTATCGGCAGCGAAGTCATCATTGCCAATGTAAATGAGCTGGTAACCACCAATCACGCCAAATTCGGCAATGGTATTATTAAAGAGGGGGAAGAAGAAGACGTTCGCATATGGATGGAAATATGCAATGAAAATACAGGCCGCCGTGTGATGCCTTTCAATGGCATGCTGGCCGGAGATGCATTCCTGTGGAGCCGGTATAAAGATGATAAAATACTGCAGGAAAAACTCCAAACATTCACAGAGACCCGTTTTGACAATAAGCGCGGTTATTATGGCAAGATCGGCGATCGTACGGTCATTAAGAATTGCAAGATCATCAAAGACGTTTGGGTTGGAACGGATGCCTATTTCAAAGGCGCCAATAAATTAAAGAACCTGACCGTCAACTCAGGTGCTGAAGGCCAGACCCAAATTGGTGAAGGCTGCGAAATTGTCAATGGCATCATTGGTTTTGGCTGCCGTTTGTTTTATGGTGTGAAAGCTGTTCGTTTTATCATGGCATCGCATTCGCAATTGAAATATGGCGCCCGTTTGATCAACTCTTACCTGGGGCATAACGCCACCATCTCCTGTTGCGAAGTGTTGAATTCACTTATTTTCCCCGCGCATGAGCAACACCATAATAATTCTTTTTTGTGTGCTGCATTGGTCATGGGACAAAGTAATATTGCTGCAGGCGCTACTATCGGCTCCAACCACAACAGCCGTGGTGCAGATGGTGAGATCATTATGGGGCGAGGCTTCTGGCCTGGGCTCTGTGTAAGCTTGAAACATAATTCAAAATTTGCCAGCTTTACCATCCTGGCAAAAGGCGATTACCCGGCTGAGCTGAACATTCCTTTTCCTTTCTCCTTAGTAAGCAATGATGTGAGTAGGGATCAGTTAGTGATCATGCCCGGGTACTGGTTCCTGTACAATATGTATGCACTGGCAAGGAATGCCTGGAAATATATTGATCGTGACAAACGCACAGAGCGGGTTCAACTGCTGGAATACGACTACCTGGCACCCGATACCATTAATGAAATGTTTGCAGCGCTTCAGTTAATGGAAGAGTGTACCGGCAGGGCCTACCACAGTACCAAACCCAATGCAGGGCCTATTTCAAAAGAAGAAGCCATCGCATCCGGCAAACAACTATTGCACGGCGACCAGAAGATCATCAGTACATTAGAGATCCCCATTGAAAATGTGGAGAACAGTAAACGGAAAGCGATACTTACAAAACTGCCGAAGGCTTATACCCTTTTTAACGACCTGATCCTGTATTATGGCATGATACATTTGCTGCAACTACAGCAGCAACATAAAACCGACTCTTTTGAAACACTGATCGCATCGCTTCCCGCAAAAGCAAGCAGGCCGGAGTGGATGAACATAGGTGGCCAATTGATACCGGCAGATGAAGTGCAGCAGCTAAAAGAAAAGATCAAAGCCGGCAAGACCAGGTCATGGGATGAAGTACATGCTTATTACACCAGCCAGGGAGAGAAATACCTGCAGCAAAAGCGGAATCACGCATTGGCGTCACTGGCAGAAATAACCGGCACTAATCTTCGCAAAATAGATAAGCACCGCTTCAGTAACCTGCTGGATGCCGCATTGGCTACCAAAGAATGGATGACCAAAGCCATTTATGATTCACGGGCCAAAGACTACAGCAACCCCTATCGCAAAATGGTATATGAAAGTTTTGCAGAAATGAATGAAGTAGTAGGCAAACTTGAAGACAATGGATTCATCAGGCAGCAACTCGCGGAACTTGAATCGTTCAAAAAAGAAATTGCCGGTATCAGGAAGGCTTTGAAATTAAAAGCATAAAAAGCGCCCACAACACATGGGCGCTTTTTGCTTTATAGCTATCAAATCAACTGTTAAACCCTCCGTTAAAACCTCAGGCCAAGTCCAAGCTGTATCTGCTGGTTGGTCCACTTATCCTGGTTGCCCAGGTCGTTGATGTTTTGCAGGCCAATATTGTAACGGCCATAGATCCTTAAGAAACTGAAATTAAGCTGCGCACCTCCTACCATGGAAAAATCGCCTTTTTTGAAGGCATCCTGGCCATTTTTTACAAAGGTATTATCCTGGTTGATCAGGATACCAAATTGCGGGCCTGCATTTAATGTGAGCATTTTCCCTACATTATAACGCAACAGGATTGGAATAGCCAGGTAATCCAATTTTATTTTTTCATCTTTACTGGTAGCCGAATTAACAAGTGTAGGATACAGCAAATCAAAGTTGGTGCGTTTGGTTGTAGACTGGCTCCACAATATCTCCGGCTGGATACCCCATTTGTGATTAAAATCAATTTCTGCAAACCCACCTACATGGTATGACAGGTCAAAACCATCCTGGAAAGACTTTCCGGATATCTTGTTCAGGTTGGTACCTAATTTAACACCCAATTTGAACCCCTGTGCATTAGATGCCACAGTAAACGCTGCGATGGCTACGACTGCCAATAGTACTCGTTTCATAAGTTACGTTTTGTTTGATTAACTATTTCCAATGACCATGCCAAGAATTGCGAACAGTTTGTAAAAACGTGGAAATAAGCGGAATTAGTATGTATGTTTTGTAATTTAACACAGTAATTTAGTTGTCCATGAAACCTGTTTGCTTACTTATTGGCTGTTGCCTTGCTGTTATGACCAACTGCAAAAGCCAGGACATGGCAGCCGCTGCCAATACATTCATCCATACACTCGATCCTGAAAAAAAGGCAGCCTTGCTGTATCCTTTTGATATGGATGAACGCTATCGTTTTGAATTTGTTCCAAGAGATGACAGGAAAGGAATCCGCATCAATGACCTGTCAGACGTGCAGAAAAAAGCAGCATTGCAATTAATGAGAACCTGCCTTAGTGAAGAAACCATTGCAAAAGTACACGAGATCATGTCATTGGAACTGGTGCTGAAAACATTGGAGCACAGGAAGCCCGATGATCATTATCGTGATCCCAATAAATACTATATCACCATTTTTGGTATTCCCGGAGAGCACACTACCTGGGGCTGGCGATTGGAAGGTCACCATTTATCATTCCATTTCTCAGCGCGGGACAAAAAATTAATTTCCGGAACCCCTGGTTTCCTTGGCGCCAACCCTGCGTTGGTACTCGACGGACCTCAAAAGGGCAAACAGGTTTTGAAAGAAGAGAAAGACATGGCATTTTTATTACTGACCAACCTGTCAAAAGATGAACTGAAAAAAGCCATCATTGATAGCATTGCACCACACGAAATCGTTACAAGAAACGACAGGAATGTGATGCTCAAACATCCTGCGGGCATCTGTTATGCAGCAATGTCAGGTTCCGCACAGCAACAGCTGCTGGAATTGATTAATTTATATGTACACCGGTACACCAAATTATTTGCAGCAGACATGCTGAAAGAAATACAGGCAGCCGACCTGAATAATCTTTGGTTTGCATGGGCCGGCCGCACAGACCCGGGTATCGGCAACCCCCATTATTACCGTATCCAGGGGCCTACCATCCTGATTGAGTATGACAACACACAGAATAATGCCAATCATATCCATACAGTGGTGAGGGATTTACTGCACGATTTTGGCGGCGACCAGTTGTTGGAGCATTACCGATCCGGTCATTAACGCTTTACCGCTTCTTCTATCAGGTTAATTCAATCACTGTGATCTCCGGCAGGATGCCTACCCTTCCCGGGTAGCCAATAAATCCAAAGCCCCGGTTAACATACAATTTTTGCCTCCCATCTTCATACAGGCCCGCCCACTGCTTGTACATCCACTGTACCGGGCTCCATTTAAAATAAGGGTTTTCAAGGCCAAACTGCATACCATGGGTATGTCCCGCCAGCATCAGGTCGATATCCGGGAATACAGGTTTTACTTCAGCATCCCAATGGCTTGGATCGTGGCTCATTAGTATTTTAAAAGGGATGGCTTCTGTTCCGGGATACGCTTCGTGCATTTTGCCATATTTGGGAAACCTGCCTTTGGCGCCCCAGTTTTCAATGCCCAACAAAGCAATCTGTTGCCCGTTTTTCTCCAGCAGAACGTGTTCATTCATCAACAGCCGCCACCCCATCGCTGCATGTACCTGTTTCAGTTGTTCCAGGTTATGCTTTTTGGCTTCTTCAGATGGCCAGGAAACATAATCACCATAATCATGATTGCCCAATGTGCTGTATACGCCCATTGGCGCTTTCAGGCGGTTGAATACCTCCCTGTAATCGTCCATTTCCTCAGAACGGTCGTTTACAAGATCACCTGTAAACAGGATGATATCGGCCTGCTGTTTCAATACCATGTCGACACCATGTTCCACTGCTTTTTTATCCTGGAAACTGCCGCTGTGTATGTCACTGATATGAACAATCTTCAACCCTTTGAAGGCCTGGGGAAGATTGGCAAAGGCAAGTCTTACCTTTTTTACCTGGTAATTGTATTTATTGCTGAACCCGTACAGCAGTGTTCCAAAAAGAGAACCGCCGATACCCAGTCCGGCCCAGCTGAGAAATGTTGACCGTGGAATACTGTTACCCTCGCCCATATACTGGGCGCCCGTGTTGGGGAATATCTTAGCCATCAGCCATAAAGCGCCCCGTCTCAGGTCATCCGTGACAAAGAAAACAGCGCCCAGCAGCTTGGCAAAGAACAGTCCCACGAATATTGCAAACACATAATTGCGGAATACTTTGGATGCCTGGAGCGACTGGATATAAGGGAAGCTCAAGAGCGACACAAGGCTAACTGCAGTAACAGTCCAGTAAATGATGTGGATGGTCATCCTGGTTTTTTCGCCTGCCTGTTGTGTCACCATTTTCAATGCCTGGAACACATAGAGGTCCAGCAATAACATGATGAGCGCAATGATCCACCAGGTGCTTGAGTTTCGCATGTATTTAAATATTAAATATTAGTTGTCAGCTATAAGCAGGAAGACGTACAGGGGGTAAAATTATTGCAAAGTCTTCCCTAATTCTTAATTACCGATTTTCAATGACCGATTACTAACCACAAAGCCGTATTTTTGGCCACTTCCAAAGTCATTTTTACATGAAACTGACCTATTACGGCCATTCCTGCTTTTCGGTAACCATTAAGGGAAAAAATATCCTTTTCGACCCCTTTATTACCTATAATGAGCTGGCTAAGGACATTGACCTGGAAAGTATTGAAGCTGATTATATTTTTTTATCGCATGGTCACAGTGATCATGTTGCAGATGCGATCGCTATTGCCACACGTACCGGCTGCAAAGTGGTCAGCAATTGGGAAATACACGAATGGCTCAACCGGCAGGGTATCAGCAATACCCACCCCATGAACACAGGAGGCAAGTGGCATTTTGATTTTGGCACTGTAAAATGTGTGGTGGCACAGCATAGCAGTGGCTTGCCGGATGGCAGTTATGGGGGTAACCCGTTGGGATTCCTTTTTTTCTCGGAAGAAGGTAATTTTTATTATAGCGGCGATACGGCCCTTACATTGGATATGCAGTTGATACCCGCATGGATAAAAGCTGATTTTGCAGTGTTGCCAATTGGCGACAATTTTACCATGGATGTGGCAGACGCCATCCGCTGTGCTGATTTCATCCAGTGCAATACGGTGCTGGGAGTGCATTACAATACATTCGGCTTTATAAAAATAGATACGACGGCAGCGAAAGCAGCTTTTGCAGCAGCAGGTAAAACTTTGCTTTTGCCGGAAATTGGCGAAAGCATGGAAATATAAACTTATTAACTACACGGAATATAGCGCGTTACTTAAAAATCAAGAAGAACCATGGCGAGAATTATCGGGATAGCCAATCAGAAAGGTGGTGTTGGAAAAACAACAACAGCCATCAATGTTGCAGCCAGTCTGGCCGTACTGGAATTCAAAACCTTACTGGTTGATGCAGACCCGCAGGCAAACAGTACCACTGGTGTTGGTTTCGACCTGCATAATATCACAAGCAGCCTTTATGATTGCATGGTGAATAATACGCCGGCAGCGGATGTGATCTTAAAAAGTGATGTTCCCAATCTCGATGTCATTCCTTCTCATATTGACCTGGTAGGTGCGGAAATAGAAATGATCAATTATCCCAACCGCGAAAACGTGATGAAAGGGATCATAGATGTGGTGAAGGATAAATATGATTTCATCATTATTGACTGCTCTCCTTCTCTGGGCCTGATCACCGTCAATTCATTGGTAGCATCAAACAGTGTGATGGTTCCGGTTCAATGCGAGTTTTTTGCCCTGGAAGGCCTGGGCAAATTGCTCAACACCATTAAGATCGTCCAGAGCCGGCTCAACCCCGACCTGCAGATAGAAGGTATATTAATGACCATGTACGACGGGCGCCTGCGTTTATGCAACCAGGTAGTCAGCGAAGTAAGAAGGCATTTTGACGAGATGGTATTCGATACCATTATCCACCGCAACACCCGTCTGAGCGAAGCGCCAAGCGTGGGAAAGCCTGTGGTGCTCTACGATGCAGAAAGCAAGGGAGCTGTCAACTACCTCAATCTTGCCAAAGAGATCTTACAAAACAACGGCATGACAAAGATGTCGAATGAAGAAAGAATTATTGAATAACTGAGCATATGACCACACCCAAACAAAATAAAGAACTCATAGGCAAAGGCCTTCGCTCTTTGCTGCAGAACATTGATGCCGACCTGAAAACAACTGCAGGAACCTTAAAGACGGATGTTGTGGACCAGGTGACAAATAATACACGTATTTCCATTAATGACATACAGCTCAATCCCAAACAGCCCCGTCGCGATTTTGATGAACAGGCGCTGAATGAACTGGCAGCCTCTATCAAACTGCACGATATCATACAACCCATTACCGTTTCAAAACTGCCAGGCGGCAAATACCAGCTGATTGCAGGTGAGCGCCGTTTCAGAGCGTCGAAGCTGGCGGGTTTGAAAGATGTTCCTGCCTATGTGCGTCATGCGAACGACCAGCAACTGCTGGAACTGGCATTACTGGAAAATCTCCAGCGCGAAAACCTCAATGCAGTGGAAATAGCCCTCAGCTATAAACGCATGATGGAAGAACTGAACCAAACGCAGGAACAGGTGGCCGAACGCATGGGCAAAGAGAGAAGTACGGTGACCAATTATATCCGCTTATTGAAGCTGCCACCCGATATACAATTGGCTGTCCGCAATAACACCCTGAGTATGGGGCATGCAAGGGCACTGATCAGTATTGAAACGATTGACAAACAGCTCTTCGTGTTTAAAGAAATACAGCAGAAAGGCCTGAGTGTAAGGCAAACCGAAGAGCTGGTACGTAAAATGTATGCAGCAGATAAGACATCAGCTGTTAAAGTTGCGGCAAAATCTGAGCTGCCCCCGGCATACAAGAAAATAGAAGATAATTTAGCTTCTCATTTTGGAACGAAAGTCAAAATGACCCATAATAAAAAAGGATACGGCAGCATCACTATCGAGTACTACTCATTGGAAGAGTTCAATAAAATACTGGATGCCATGAATGTCACCGTGAGTTAATGTTTTGCATGAAAGTATACCGGTATGTAATATGGTTAATGGTTTGCTGTGGTTCGCTGCACAGTTTATCGGCCCAAACCGATAAGGAATTGCTGATGAAAAGCAGCCTGTTCCATCCTGTAAAAGATACAGCACCTGCACAACAACAGCGGCAGGTGAAACCAAAAGACAGTATTCCAAAAGTCAAAAAGCACGACCCGCGGATAGCCACCCGCCGCTCTGCCCTGATACCCGGTTGGGGACAGGCCTATAACAGGGAATACTGGAAAATACCCATTGTCTATGGCGTACTCGCTATTCCCGCCGGGCTCTACCTGTACAATAACGGCTGGTACAAAAAAACAAAGTTTGCTTACGAAGCCATGTATAAGGCGCATTATAACAAGGACTCTACTGATCTTCCGCTGATCGACAGCCAGCTGAAAAATCTTAGTGAATCATCCCTGCAGAGTTACCGCAATTCGTTCAGGCGCGACCGTGACTATTCCATTCTCTGGTTCATCATAGCCTGGGGGTTACAGGTAGCGGATGCTACCGTGTTTGGCCACCTGAAGCAGTTTGATGTAAGCAATGACCTCTCCATGGATATCACGCCCAGGTTTGATCCGCTGACAAGAGGGCCGGGACTGAGCCTTACGCTGAACCTGAAGAACCCGGTAAGAAAGCAGGCAGTTACGCGGTAGCAATACCATCCCAATAAAACAAAAAGCATACACCATGAAAATAGCACTCATAGGTTACGGTAAAATGGGGCAGGCCATAGAAGAGATTGCCCTTTCAAAGGGACATGAAGTGGTACTAAAGATAGATATCCATAATGCCCATGAGCTCAATCAGAAAAATGCTGCCGGGGCAGATGTTGCCATTGAATTCACCGGTCCGCACAGTGCATTTAATAATGTGATGAAATGCCTGGAACTTGGCCTTCCGGTGGTTTGTGGCTCCACCGGCTGGTTAGATAAATGGGAAGAAGCAAAAAAATATTGTGAGCAGCAGCAGGGTACATTGATCTATGCCAGCAATTACAGCATTGGCGTCAACTTATTCTTTGAGTTAAATACTTATTTGGCCAGGCTGATGAATAAGCACCAGGAATACAATGTATCGATGGAAGAAATTCATCACACCCAAAAGAAAGATGCACCAAGCGGCACGGCCATCACACTGGCAGAACAGGTATTACAGCACATCACCGGCAAGAAGCAATGGGTAAACGAAGCAAGCACGAATCCGGCAAACCTGTCCATCATTTCGGAGCGCATTGATCCGGCGCCGGGTACCCACAAAATAAAGTACAGCTCCCCCATCGATGATATTGAAATCATCCATACAGCCCATAACCGTAAAGGCTTCGCAGGAGGTGCAGTACTGGCAGCTGAATTTGCTGTTGGGAAAAAAGGGATTTTCGGGATGAAGGAAGTGCTGGGACTATAAGCCTACAACTTGATGGCGAGTCCCGCTTTCAGCAACAAAGAATTAGCGCTGATCGGGCGCGATGTTCCTGCAAGATTATACCCCGTATAGGCAGCGCCTAATTCAAAGAAACCTAATTTGAATCCGGCTCCGGCCTCATACAAAAATGTACTGCCCGATGCGGTACTGTTGTCATATTTCTGAATGGCTACCCCCAGGTTTCCGTTGAGAAACAATCCGGCTATCAGGTAGCGCCTTAAACCGACTTTTAAAGGAGTTACTTTTAAATGAGAGGAGGGACTTGAAAAAGCAACGCCTGCAGCAGCAAGGGCAGCCGTTGAAGGAATGTTATAACTCATCTGGCCAAAAGAAGCTACCAGGATGGTTTTGCCCAGGCCAATGCCACCGCCTGCTTCAAATCCGATACCACGGTCACTAATGTTTTTAAAGTCGGTATTGGAAGGGCTTCCATAGGTAACATTACCAAACACCAATGCCTTGGGCAATTTGGGCAACTGTGCGGAGGTTTTTACAACAATAGCGCCTGCACCAATAAATAAGAGGGAAATTTGGATTATTTTTCGCATGGGAAACCGGATTTAGGATATAAAGAAACACATTTTCCGGCTATTAAAGAGGCCCTGCTCCCTGTTTAACAATAAAACTCGTATTTCGCAATATAATTTACCCTGTATGCTGTCAAAAAAAACACAATATGCGTTTAAAGCGCTTACCTTTATGGCAGAGCGCAAAAAAGAAGGGCCTATTCTGATAGCAGAGATAGCCAGTAAAAAAAAGATCCCCCTCAAGTTTTTAGAAAATATTTTATTGGAACTGAAGAAAGCCGGGTTGCTTGACAGTAAAAAAGGAAAGGGCGGAGGATACTTCTTTAATAAAGATCCTCATAAAATTCCCCTGGCACAGGTGATGCGGCTAATTGAAGGCCCCATTGCTTTGTTGCCTTGCGTAAGTCTCAATTTCTATGAAAAATGTACCGACTGCAACGAAAAAAAATGCGGACTGAACAGGGTAATGATTGAAGTGCGTGATAATACGTTGAAGGTACTCGAGAGCAAGACCGTAGCCGACCTGGCTGCTAATTAATACCTCTGAACCAAAAATAACCTCTATGAAAAAGATCACCCTGCTGCTGCTTTTATGCTTTCCATTGCTTTCGGATGCCCAGTTATTGGGATTAGGGGGCAATACCGTAAAAGTGAACCTCAGCTCGCTGGCATTGAAGAATTACAGTTTCTCCTACGAAAGAAAAATAACTAAGCGCATCTCCCTTTCTCTCGGGTACAGGACAGAGCCAAAAGGAACCCCTCCTTTCCAGAGTGAATTTGAGAAACTCATCAACAGTTCCGACGTAAACTTCAGCCGCTTTCAAATAGGCAATACCGCCTGGACACCTGAATTGCGTTTCTACGTAGGCAAGGGCAATCTCAAAGGATTCTACCTGGCACCTTACATGCGCTTTGCTTCCTTTGATATAACAGCCCCGGTCAAATACACCACTACAGTAAGCGGCACCACTTATACAAAGGATGCCGACTTTGCAGGCAAGATTACTTCAACCAGCGGCGGCCTGATGATTGGTACGCAACACCGCCTGTTCAAAGTATTAGTCATAGATATCTGGATCATCGGCGGCCACTATGGCTCCAGCCAGGGAGACCTCAACTTTACAACAACAACGCCCTTAACGCCACAGGAACAAACCAGCCTGAAACAAAACTTAGACAAAATAGATCCCAAACCATTCAGGTTCACCAACACTGTTAATGCCAATGGTGCACAGATCAAATCAGATGGCCCCTGGGCCGGGATACGCGGAGCGGGTATTAATATAGGATTCCACTTTTAGCATTCCTCAACATATCCCCCGTCATCTTACCCAGGTCATATTCAGGTTTCCATCCCCAGTCTTTTGTGGCCACGCTGTCATCAATGCTCTGCGGCCAGCTGTCTGCAATGTCCTGGCGATAATCGGGTTGGTAGGCAATGGTGAAACCAGGAATATGTGCACTGATCTCAGCGGCGATTTCTTTCGGCGAAAAACTCATCCCGGAAATATTATAAGAAGTCCGGACAGAGATTTTATCTGCCGGCGCTTCCATCAGTTCGAGTGTAGCCCGGATCGCATCGGGCATATACATCATGGGCAGGTAAGTATCTTCTTTCAGAAAACACGTATATTTTTTCTCTTCCAATGCTTCGTGAAAGATCTCAACGGCATAATCGGTGGTGCCGCCGCCGGGTGCGGACTTATAACTGATCAAACCCGGGTATCGCAGGCTGCGCACGTCAACACCATAACGGTGGTGATAATAATTACACCAGAATTCACCTGCATATTTACTGATACCATATACGGTTGTGGGCTCAATAATTGTTTGCTGCGGACAAAGTTGCCTGGGTGAAGTAGGTCCGAATACGGCAATACTGCTCGGCCAGTATACTTTATGTAATTTTTCTTCGCGGGCAATATCCAGTACATTCAACAGGCCCTGCATGTTTAAGTGCCAGGCAAGGTTTGGATTTTTTTCACCGGTGGCAGACAAAATAGCTGCCAGCAGGTATACCTGGGTAATATTCTGACGGATCACCTGTACATGCAACATTTCCTTGTTCATGACATCGAGGCTGACATAGGGCCCTGTGCCTTCCAACAACGGGTTTTGCTCCCTTAAGTCAGAAGCGATTACATTATTGTTGCCATACTGCTTGCGTAAAGCCATGGTAAGTTCAACGCCAATCTGGCCGGAGGCGCCGATAACCAGGATTTTATCTTTCACTACAGACATAAGTAATCGTTTTGCGGGAGACAAAGAAAGGAAAAAAAATGTATGTAATTTTGCCCCCGTTAGTGAAACCGATTGCACAAAATAATAAACGCTATGATCCCTTCTTATCTCGCAGACCTCTGTCAACCACAATCATATGATCCTGAAAACTTTTTTCTCATTGCCGGTCCCTGTGTTGTGGAAAGCGAAGAACTGGTGATGGAAGTGGCGGGGAAAGTAGCGGCTATTTGCAGGCGCCTGGAAATACCTTATGTATTCAAAGCCAGTTACCGCAAAGCCAACCGCACCAGCGCCGGTTCTTTTACCGGTATTGGTGATGACAACGGCCTGTCACTGATCAAAAAAGTAGGCGATACCTTTCAACTGCCTACTACTTCGGATATACACGCGCATGACGAAGCAGCAATAGCCGCTCCCTTTATTGATATCCTGCAGATACCTGCTTTTCTTTGCCGCCAGACAGACCTCCTCGCAGCCGCGGCAGCAACGGGTAAAGTGGTGAATGTAAAAAAGGGGCAGTTCCTCAGCGGCCCGTCTATGAAGTTTGCAGTAGATAAGATACAGAAAGCCGGCAACAACAAAATAATGCTGACAGAAAGGGGTACTACATTCGGTTACCAGGACCTCGTGGTGGATTATCGTAACATTCCCTGGATGAAGGAACATGGCGTACCGGTGGTCATGGACTGTACCCACTCGCTGCAACAACCCAATCAAACCAGTGGCGTAACCGGCGGCAACCCGCAATTGATCGGCACCATTGCCAAAGCAGCTATTGCAACGGGTGCAGACGGACTGTTCATAGAAACACATCCCAACCCTGCTGTTGCAAAAAGTGATGGAGCCAATATGCTCAGGCTGGATTTATTGGAAAACCTGCTGGAGCAATTGGTGAAGCTGCGCAAGGCTGTTAGCTGAATGATCAAAGATTCCGCAATGGGTTTCTCCTGCCGGCAAGAATATAATTCTTGATATTGATCCAGAATGCGAGGATCATATAAACGATGACCGGCGATCCCATGGTAAGGAAGGAGATATAAATAAACCACATGCGGATGCGCGAACTGGCAATACCCAGTCGCTCCCCTATTGCTGTACAAACGCCAAAGGCCCTCAATTCTAAGAATTCCCTGATCTTTTCCATATTACTTGATTTGCAGTCCTGGGGGGTATAAAAGAGAACCCGGCAAATTAGTCAATAAAATGTTATGAAAATGCAAGTGTTTTGCACGGTATGGGCAAAGAAACGGTCAAAAACAGTTTGCTGGCGCCGCCTGTTTTTTTGTAAATTTGCGCTCCGAAAGGACAAAGCATGCAGGATGTAGGATTTGGTGATGTAGGATTGGGTTTTAAATCAGCAATAAAATCATAAATCTCAATTTATACTTATGGCTTTTGACATTGAAATGATCAGGAAAGTGTACGCCGGGCTCCCTGCAAAGGTTGATGCCGCGCGCAAAACATTGGGCAGGCCACTGACCCTGGCAGAAAAAATCCTGTTTGCCCACCTGCACAGCGACCAGCAACTGGCAAATTTTGAAAGAGGTAAATCTTATGTGGACTTTGCCCCCGACCGTGTAGCCATGCAGGATGCAACGGCCCAAATGGCCCTGTTACAGTTCATGCAGGCAGGCAGGCCAAAAGTAGCCGTGCCTTCTTCCGTGCATTGCGATCACCTGATCACAGCAAGAACAGAAGCCAAACAGGATTTGCAGGTAGCCACTGCAGAAAGCAAAGAAGTATTTGACTTTCTCTCCTCTGTGTCTAATAAATATGGCATTGATTTCTGGAAACCGGGAGCAGGTATCATTCACCAGGTAGTACTGGAGAACTATGCTTTCCCCGGTGGTATGATGATCGGGACCGATTCCCATACCGTAAATGCCGGCGGTCTTGGCATGGTTGCCATTGGTGTAGGCGGAGCAGACGCCTGTGATGTTATGGCAGGTTTGCCATGGGAACTGAAATGGCCCAAGCTGATCGGTGTTAAACTGACCGGTAAGCTGAATGGCTGGACGGCTCCTAAAGACGTTATTCTGAAAGTTGCCGGTATCCTTACCGTAAAAGGTGGTACGGGCGCTATCGTTGAATATTTTGGTGAAGGCGCTACAAGCATGAGCTGTACCGGCAAAGGCACCATCTGTAATATGGGCGCTGAGATCGGCGCTACTACATCTACTTTTGGTTATGATGACAGCATGAGCCGTTACCTCAGGTCTACCGGCCGCGAAGAAGTGGCAGCACTGGCAGATACGATCAGGCCATACCTCAATGCTGATGCAGAAGTCTACCAGTCGCCCGAAAAATATTTCGACCAGATCATAGAAATCAACCTGAGCGAACTGGAACCGCACCTGAATGGTCCATTTACGCCAGACCTCGCTACTCCTATTTCTAAAATGAAAGAAGTAGCTGCTGCCAATGGCTGGCCTACCAAAATTGAAGTGGGCCTGATCGGCAGCTGTACCAACAGTTCTTATGAAGACATCAGCCGCGCTGTAAGCCTCGCCAGGCAGGTGCAGGCAAAGGGCCTCACCCTGAAAAGCGAGTTTACCATCACACCCGGCAGTGAACAAGTGCGTTTTACCATTGAAAGAGATGGCTTCTTAGATACCTTCCATCAAATTGGCGCCAAAGTGTTTGCCAATGCCTGCGGCCCCTGCATCGGTATGTGGGACAGGGTTGGCGCTGAAAAGAAAGAGAAAAACACCATCGTACATTCCTTCAACCGGAATTTTGCCAAAAGAGCCGATGGTAACCCTAATACATTCGCCTTTGTAGGATCACCCGAACTGGTAACTGCCCTGGCCATTGCAGGAGATCTGAACTTTAACCCGCTGACAGACACCCTTACCAACAGCAAAGGTGAACAGGTAAAATTAGAAGCGCCAAATGGCGATGAACTGCCGGCAAAAGGTTTTGCAGTAGATGATCCAGGTTACCAGGCGCCTGCCGCAGATGGCAGCAAGGTACAGGTAGTGGTAGACCCGGCTTCCAAACGCTTGCAATTGCTGGAACCGTTTGCAGCATGGGAAGGTACCGACCTCAAAGGATTGAAACTGTTGATCAAAGCCAAAGGAAAATGTACCACCGACCATATTTCAATGGCCGGCCCCTGGTTAAAATTCCGCGGTCACTTAGATAATATCAGCAACAATATGCTGATTGGCGCTGTCAACTTCTTCAATGAAAAAACAGACAGTGTGAAGAATGAACTCACCGGCGAATACGGCCCGGTACCCGCTACCCAACGCGCTTATAAAGCAGCAGGCATTGGTTCTATTGTAGTAGGCGATGAGAACTATGGCGAAGGAAGCAGCCGTGAACACGCAGCTATGGAACCCCGCCATTTAGGTGTTCGTGCCATATTGGTAAAATCCTTTGCCCGTATACACGAAACCAACCTGAAAAAACAAGGTATGCTGGGATTGACCTTCAGCGACAAAAATGATTATGACAAGATCCAGGAGGATGATACCATTGACATCGAAGGTTTAACAACTTTTACACCGGGTAAACCATTGACAATTGTGTTGCATCACAAAGATGGCAGCGTTGACAAGATCAGCGTCAACCACACGTATAATGAGCAGCAGATAGCCTGGTTCAAAGCCGGCGGAGCGTTGAACATCATCAGGAAACAGGTTGCCGGGAACTAATCAAACTGACAATAAAAAAATCCCGCTTTTCAGCGGGATTTTTTTATTGTCACCTGCCATATCAGAATCTTACCGTAGGACATTTAATAGCCCGGCCGATCGTAGAAGGAAAGACGCCGCTCTTGATCACAGAAATTTCATACGCCCCGCGGGTACCATTGATGCTGCGCAGCGAAGAGATCGTAGCATCATAATTGACAATGATCTTCAGGTCATTGACTTCATAGCCCAGCATGGGTATCAATGCATCGTTGCTGCGGTAATACAGTCCAAAGATCATTTGCTTGGTACCGTCGCCGCTCAGGTTCCGGTTGGCATTGAAGCCCAGGACAGTTTCCCATGCTGTTCCCATTTTGCTTACATAAATATTCGGATTCACAATCCACAGGTCCTGTATTTTAAGGCTGGCATTTACAAAACCGGTGATGCGTCGGTTCAGGTGTGCATCAGAGACGCTTGTACTGAAAAAGCTTTCACGGGGCTTATTCACATGCATGATACTGATGCCCGCATTAAAGTAAAGATTATCCGAAGCAAAATAAGCATAGTTCAATCCCATCTGCAGGTCAAGGTAAGATGCCTGGTTAAAAGCAAAGGGTTCATTGGCAGGGATGTTGATATCAAAGAACTTGCCGTTCCACTGGTTGTCAAAAGTAAGCTTGGTGAGATCGATCCGTTTGTTCACGTACCCGATACTGAAACCACCGCTGAGCAGGCTGTTATAGCCCAGCATCTGGTGATAGGCCACAGAGGCTGCTGCATGAATTGAGGTAAGGTTGCCGCTGCCCGCCACATCTTTTAAAACAGAGCCGCCAATCCCCAGCCAGCCATTTTCAAAACGATCACTAAACACTTTGATATCGCCCCACAGGTTCATGGTCTTATATGGATTGCCAACAGAGGCCCACTGGTTGCGGTAATTACCTCCTACCCTGAAGTCATAATCGGGATTGAAACCGGTATTGGCCGGATTCACCAGCAATGGCGTATTAAAATACTGTGAAAAGTGCAAATCCTGGCCATTCGCCACGTATCCGGCAATGATCAGTAGAAAACAACAGGTTATTTTTTTTACACTTTCCATATCCGCATTATCTGAGTAAAGTAATATCACCCTTCTTATTCGCTTTTCTGCCATCGGAAAACTCAACCTGCAAAATATAATGATACACATCCTGCGCCTGCAAAACGCCTTTATACCTGCCATCCCAGCCTTCATTCTTATCTGTGCCCGTATAGACCAAAACACCCCAGCGGTTATATATCTGCCAGCTCATTTTTGCAATGCCATAACCACGCACATAGACCTTATCATTATGCCCGTCGCCGTTGGGTGAAAACGCATTCGGCACATCCATCCCGGGTATAATGGTGATCGCTATTTCCTGGCAGGCAGTATCGCTGCAGCCTGAATTATTATAAGCCACCAGGCAGGTATGAAAATTGCCGGAAAAATTATACAGGTGGGTTACAGCAGTATCCCGCTGAACAGTACGCAACGTATCTCCATCATCGAAAAGCCATTTATACCTGTCAGCACCAATAGAGCTATTCAGAAAACTGACAGGTGTATTGGGCTGGGTAGGTTGCGGCGAATAAGTGAAACTGGCTTTCGGATTCGGATACACTGAAATGACAAAGGATGTATCATGCTTTATATTACAGGTGGTACTGTCGATTGCAGAGAGCTTTACTGTATATGTTCCAACAGTATTATATAAATGCGTTGGATTGGTTTGCGCAGAAGTAGTACCATCGCCAAAATCCCATTTAAACTGCTGTCCCCCTAATGAAGTATTATTGAATACAGCCGTATAAGGTGCACATCCCGTGCCGGGTGTTTCAAATTGTGCCCTCACATTCGGTGAAATACGTATTTGCATAGTCAGCGTATCTTCATAATTGCAATAGCTGGTATCGATCAGCACAAGTTGTACCTGGTAAGCGCCAATGGCTGCATAGGTATGTGTCAGTGTACCGGGTCCGGCAATCTGTGTCGTATTATCGCCAAAGATCCACAGGAAACTTTGGTTAGAGAAAGGTTTGCCCGGCGGCGGAACCGATGTATTGACAAACTGGTAATTCATCGAGGTACATGGCGGCACTTTGGTTGCGGTAAAGGAAAGCTTCGCCTGGTCGCTCTTCACCCGCATCACCACATAAGAAGTATCTGTTGTATTGCATGGAAGCGGAACACTGGTTGAGTCGATGGATACCAGCCGCACCCGGTAATTTCCAATATTATTAAATGTGTGTGATACAAAAGGGTTCGTCGTAGTAACTGTTCCGCTGCCATCGCCAAAATCCCAGGTATATTTAGCCCCCATTGCCATGGTGTCCCTGAAATCTGCAGTCAGTGGCGCACATCCGACCGTATCACGCAATCTTCCGTCAATAGCAGCCTGTATACCCGCACCAACACCGGCTAAGTTGAAAGCTATTTTAACCGCTGCCAGGTTGCAGCCTCCCGGCAAAGCGCCGTTTTGCGAAGACCATGCCCCCACCGTAGTAGGAAATTTGGCGCCGCCACCACAGTTACCGCAGATGGCCTGGTAAATAATGCCGTTGCGGTCAAACCGGCTGGTACCACCATCCACGTGTTCGCCGGTAGCCCCGCCCTGCTGTCCGAAAAAAGTACCATACAATTGAGACCGCGCATTCCTTTCAAGTACAATAAAGTAAAAATCACTACCATCGGTAACCGACTGAATGATGTTATCACCGATAACAGGCAATCCCTGCGTGCCGCTGTTCGGATAATTATCCAAGATATTCAGTTGCCCTCCCCAACCCGATACGTACACATTCTCACACCTGTCTACCAAGAAAGCAGTAGGGGAAATATTGGGACTGGGCGTATTGGTTCCAAACACAGTAGAATAAATAAAATCAGAAAGATCGGGCTTCAGTTTTGTAACGAACTGTTTACCGCCTGCCTGGCTGAAAGTGACATTTTTCACCGGCCATGCATCTGCACCCTGCCCGGTAGAAGTACCCATGATGTAGGGGAATCCGAATTTGTCGAACTGTATGCCATAAATAACGTCGATCCCACTGGTACCAAAATAACTGTCACGCACCATTGTACCATCAGGCAAAAACTCCGCCACGAACCCGTCGCACAGCCCGCCCTTGAAAGCAGGGTTCATAACACCTGTTTTATTACCTGGAAAATCACTGCTGGCAGTAGCGCCAGCCACGTACAAATGGTTATTAAGCGGGTTAATGGCCAGTACAAAAGCAGCGTCATCTTCCTTACCACCTAAGTAAGTAGAGAAAAGGGGTACCGACAGGTCGGGTGTAAATTTGAGTATCACCGCATCCTGTACCCTGCCAACTGCATTGACGCCACCCGGCACAGACTGAAAAGCCCCGACAGTTGTCGGGAACCTGGTAGATTGTGTACAGGAAGCTAAATAAATATTACCTGAACCATCTAATATTACTTCGCTCCTGGCATCGTCGCCATAATTCCTGTTAATGGATTCCGCACCGGTTCTGTTGGCATACTT
>JBHAFM010000040.1:0-14030 GCA_041856175.1 Sediminibacterium sp. | reverse complement strand
GCCTGCAGGAACATTGGTTGGCGTAACACTAAAAGCAGTACCGCTGCAGGTTACTGTAGCCTGATTGGAGATATTCGGAGTAGGGTTTACCGCAAAGGTTACGACCTGGTTGTTGCTACATCCGTTGGCGCTGATAGTAAAATTATATGGCACAGTCACAGCGTTCGTACTTGTGTTCACCAGTACTTCAGCAGGATTATTAGTACCCGATCCGGGACCATTGCTAATAGCAGGTACAATTGCCCTGCTCCAGCTAAAAGTTGCGCCTGACACGGCAGACTGCGGGGAATAATTAAAAACGGTACCGCTGCAAATAGCAGGCGGTGTAAGGGTGGTGTTTAAAGTTGGCGTTGGATTGACCACCACCACTACATTTTGGTTATTGGTGCATCTGTTCGCTGTAATGAGCGTGTAATTATACGTAACAGGGATGGGCTGACTGGTGGTATTGACCAGGGTTTCGTTCGGATTATTGATGCCGCTTGCTGCGGTATTACTAATGCCTGCAACAAGTATTCTTGTCCAGTTAAAAGCAGTTCCGGGTGTATTACTCGCAGGGGCATAGCTAAACACCGTGTTGCTGCAAATTGCAGGAGGTGTTAAACTGGTATTTAATGCAGTAGACGGGTTGATGATCACAGCAATCTGCTGTGTATTGGAACAGCCATTGGCTGTCAGGGTATATGCATAATACACTGTAACAGGAAGGGTAGTGGTATTGAATAAAGTATCGTTAATATTACCTGAACCCGTACCAGCGCCATTGCTGATGCCGGCTGCATAAAACCTTCTCCATGCAAAACTGGTACCGGTGGTAGCACTGGCAGGCTGGTAGCTGAATGGTGTGCCACTGCAAACATCCGGCGGGGTAAGGCTGCTGCTGAGTACTGCTACTGAATTTGCTGTGCTGACCGAAACAGTTACAAAAAAATTATTGCCCACACAGCCATTGGTATTGGGTGTAACTGTATACTGCGCTGTTGCAGTAGCGCCGCTATTGTTGGTGAGCACCTGGCCAATATAGTTTTGCCCGACAGAAACCGCGGTTCCCCCGCTGATAGACCCGCTGGGACTGATAGCGGGCGTAGACCAGGTATACAGAGTTCCGACAGGAGTATTTGATGGCGACGAGATAAAACCATTTCCGCTGCAGGAACTAACGGTCTGATCTGTCACAGACGGAACCGGGTTTACGGTTAACCTGACTGTCTGTGTATTGGTACACACAGTTGCACTGTTACTTAAATTATAAACATAACTGACTGTAATAGGCAATAAGGTTGTGTTGATCAGTTGTTCATTGATATTACCGGTATTACTACCGGTTTGAGGTAGTATCCCCGCACCGGAATTCCTGCTCCATGAAAAATTGGTACCTGAAAAAGTGGAGGCGGGTGTGTAGTTAAAAGTGCTGCCACTGCATATCGCAGGCGGCGTCAGCGTGGTGCTTAATGTTGGATTGGCGTTAACAGTGAGTGTAACTGTCTGGCTATTGCTGCAGTTGTTCGCAGTCAATGTGTATATATAATAGACATTGATCGCATTGGAAGTAGTATTATTCAATACTTCATTGGGATTGCCTGTTCCCTGTCCCGCATTATTGCTGATACCTGTAACAGGTGCCCGGCTCCAGGTAAAGGTGGTGCCGGAAGTAGCACTGGTTGGTTGGTAGTTAAAAAGATTACCACTACAGATGGTTTGAGACAATGAGCTGGTTAGTGTTGGGATAGGATTGACAGTTACTGCAACTGTCTGGTTATTACTGCAGCCATTTGCCGATAATGTGTACAGGTAATTGACGTTAATGGGATTGGGGGTAGTATTATTCAATACTTCATTGGGATTACCGGTACCCTGTGCGGCATTGTTGCTGATACCTGCAACGGCTGCCCTGCTCCAGTTAAAGGTGGTACCGGGAGTAGCGCTGCCTGGCGGGTAGTTAAAATTGCTGCCGCTGCAGATGGATTGCGACAATGAACTGATTAGTGTTGGGATGGGGTTGACGACTACTGTAACTGTCTGGTTGTTGCTGCAGCCGTTGGCAGTTAATGTATAAATGTAGCTGACATTGACAGCGTTGGCAGTAGTGTTATTCAATACTTCATTGGGGTTGCCTGTACCCGTATTTGCACTATTGCTGATACCTGCAACTGCTGCCCTGCTCCAGCTAAAGGTTGTACCAGCTGTAGCACTGGCTGGCTGGTAACTGAAACCGTTGCCACTGCATACAGCCGGCGGGGTTGTTGTACTGCTCAGAACAGGCGTTGGATAGACAGTTACCACTAATTGAAAACTACCACCCGTAGAAGTAGTAACAGCATAAGTGGCGTTTGCCGCCGCTGTAGTGGTATTGGTCAGGGTTTGTGATACTGAATTTTGTGGTATGGCCTGCGCACTGCCATTTGTGATGCTTCCAGCTGGTGCAATGGTGGGATTCGTCCAGGTATAAGTAGTTCCCGCAGCAGCACCCGGCTGGGTAAAGCTAAAAGAGGTACCACTGCAGGTACTTGCAGTATAGGAAGCTTGTGCATGTACTTTGGTCAGGGAAAACAGCATCAGTAATACCAGTGCACAAGTAGTCTGAAGCAGCATTGCGCTCCTGAAATGAAACAGTTGAACCTTGGCAGGGTTAAGCATAAATAGCAGATATAGGATTTACGGGCAAAAAATAAATAAAATAAATTGTAATTCAACTAAATCATTCATATTAATTGTGCGTAATAGATACAATTATCTGTTAGCTTGCTGCCTGGTATGATTCCCTGGCCATACTCAAATCTCAAACCTCCTCAGCACTATTGTTGTTAGCTGTTATCTATAGTCGATTACAGCTAAAAATAGTAGATTTAGCTAATTATTTTAAGTAATTCAATCTATGCAAGCATTATTTCTGGAAGATATCATTCAACCTTTGGCTGCTATTCTCGCAGGTGGCATCATTGGCGCCGAAAGGGAATACAGGAGTAAATCTGCCGGCTTAAGAACCATTACGCTGATTTGCGTTGGCGCTACCATTTTTACCATGTTGTCTATCCGGATCGGTATTGGCAACCCGGATCGGATTGCCTCCAATATTGTTACCGGAATCGGATTTCTGGGTGCAGGCGTCATTTTTAAAGAAGAGAACCGGGTAAGTGGCCTAACCACTGCTGCCATTATCTGGTCGAGCGCCGCCATTGGCATGGCCATTGGTTCTGCACACTATTTGCTGGCTGCCTTAGGTGTATTTATTATTGTAGGAGTGATGCGGATTTTTCTTTGGCTCCAGGTTAAGATAGATACCATACACCAAAGCCGCAATTACCGCATTGCCTGCCGGTTTGATAAAACAACCCTGGAACACTATGAAAAAATCTTTCGGCGTTTTCAATTGGAGATGGAAAGAGGTAAACAGTCGGTTAAAGACGGAATTATCATTGGCGAATGGGAATTGCAGGGCCGTGAAAAAGATCATGCCTTGTGTGTTGATTACTTACTGAAGGACACAGATATTATAGAGATTGTATTTTAAAACTTGCCAGATCAGCCACGATCATAGCTGCTTCATCGATACGATCCTGCCATCTACCAGTTCAATGACCTCGTTAGCCCGTTTTGCAAAATCTGTATCATGTGTAACAGTAATGATCGTGTTACCCTGGTGAGAAAGTTCCTGCAATATCTCAAAAACGATCTGGGTATTAGCGCTGTCTAAATTTCCAGTGGGTTCATCTGCCATGATAAGGAGGGGGTTATTGATCAAAGCCCGGGCAATAGCAACCCGTTGTTGCTGGCCGCCTGATAATTTTCCCGATAGTTTATGCGCAAAGGAGTCCATCCCCATGGCCTGCAATTTGTCGATCGCCATGGATTCAATTTCATTGCGTGAATACCGTTTGAGCTTTAAGGCCGGCATCATAACATTTTCCAGTACGGTGAACTCTGGTAACAGGAAATGAAACTGGAATACAAACCCAATATTTTCATTACGGAATTTTGCGAGCTCATTCTGCCCCTTGCCTGTAACCACTGTATCGTTAATCGTAATGGCCCCCTCATAATCGGTATCCAGCGTGCTTAATAAATACAGCAGTGTTGATTTTCCACTTCCCGACTTTCCTATCAACGCAACAAATTCCCCTTTATTGATCGTAAATGAGATATCCTTCAGCACATGAAAATCTTCAGGTTCGTGGAAGTGTTTATTCAGGTTTCTGGCTATTAGAATCTCACTCATGGTGTAATGATTGGCGGTAATGTCATCATCCTCTCAATATGGCAACCGGATCAACACGGGATGCTTTTACCGAAGGCATGAGTCCCGCGATAAAAGTGGTTATGATGCCGAAAAATATAGCAAAGAGATAATGGTAAGGATTAAAAATGACCGGGAAAAATTTTAGTGAAATAAAGTTGTTGTTGGCAGGGAAGGGGGTCTTTGACAAAAGATAAGACAAGCAAAAACCTAGCAAAATGCCCGTTATGGCCCCCATGATGCCAATGACCAGCGATTGGGATAAAAATATCTGAACAATATCTTTTCTGGCAAACCCCTGCGCCTTGAGAATGGCAATATCCTTCATTTTACCGGCGATGGTCATGTTCATAATATTGTAAATGCCAAAACCTGCCACAACCAACAGGGTAATACTTACTACATAAGTCAGCGTGTTCCTGATCAGGTTGGAAGCCGTGACAGAAGCATTTGCCGTTTCCCAGTCCTCAGCCTTATAATTGTATTTTGCTGCATATTCTTTCGCTTTCATAACAGACAGCTTATTGTCTTTCAGCTTTACATTGATATCTGTGATATAGTTCCTGTCTTTCCCCAATAATTGCTGAACAGCTGATAAATTGACATAGCTTTTGCTGTTATCGATCGTTCCAATGCCTATCTGGAAGATGCCTACCAGCCTGAAACGCATGGTATTACCCGTTGGTGTAGCTAAGGAAACCATGTCGCCCATGTGCATGTTAAGCTTATCTGCCAGCCCGGCCCCCATCAATATCCCATCGTCGGTTGTTAACAGGTTTTCCGGAACACCTTCCAGCATTTTATCGGCGAGACTATATAGCCTGGATTCCTCCACCACGTTAACGCCGTTGATAAACCCATTGACCTGTACCGGGCCGTAATTATAAAATACCTGTGTACTCAATAACGGGGAGACTGCATATACTTCCGGATCCATTTTCAGATGATTGATAATGGCGTCTTTGTTTTTGATGTTTAACAAAGTCTGCTTTGGTTTAGGATGATGTACAATCACCAGTTTGTGCGGGTCATCAAAATAATCGCCGGCTACAGAAACGGTATAATCTGTTTTAATATCATTGTAAATATGAATATCGGGTGTTGAGGCGAGCATAGTGTCTTCCAGGAACTTATTAACGCCTTGCATAAAACTGATCATCAGGATAAACATGGCTATCCCAAATGTGACCCCCAGCATGGCAACCACTGATTGTTTTTTTCTGGAAAACAAATGCGTTTTTACAATGGAAAGGTTGACAGAAAGGATCATGGTTATTTGGGTACAGTAAGAACAATTTGTGATGATGCATCCAGCCCGCTTAACACTTCAACTTCATCTATATTGCGGATACCTGTCTTTAAAGCAACTGTTGTGATCCTGCCATTACGTAACAGCCTGATGCTGTCATTGGGCAAAAGCGCTTTCTTAGGTACCAGCAATACATGCTCTTTCTTTTGAATAATGATATTGGCTTCGACAGAACTATGAATGTACGGTTGTTGTGCACTGCCTGTAAATACGGCATCTGCGCGAAAGGTCTGGTCAGCTTCATTCATGATTGGGTAAATGCTGCGGATGGTAGCTTGGTAGATAGTATTGCCTGTTACGTCTGTTCTTAGCACAACAGACTGCCCGGGTTTAACTTTCTCTATATCCTGCTGGTCAATGGCAAGCCTGATAATTCGTTCCGATGTTTTTCCGAGCAACGCAACGATATCATTTGCTCTTACTGCTTCCCCCTCTTCTTTAAATGTTTGAAATACAGTACCATCATTTTTACTCCGGATAACATAATTATCCAGATCGTTTTTGGCGCTCGTTAGCTGGCTCCTGGCATTTTGAAGGGCGACAGCAAGATCGTTCAGCGCTGCATAATATTTTTCTTCGGCGGATTTTTTCTGGTTCATTGATACCATATAATTGGTATAGGCATTGTCTACATTACTTTGGGTGCCTATGTCTTCCTGCCACAATTTTTTCAGCCTGACGTATTGTAATGAATCATTGGTAAGTTTGGTTGCTGCATTTTTGATGGACAGCTTTAAATCGTTCAGTATCCCTGACTTTTCAGACAGGTTGGATTTAGCCAGCTGATAAACGCCTTGTGCTGCTTCCATCTTAGAGGCCTGCGCATTGTGCCTGATGATTAAAAGTGGCTGGTTTTGTTTTACAGTGTCTCCATCCTTTACCAGTTTTTTTATAATCATGCCGGCGCTCAATGCATATACAGCATATTCACTGTCTGCAATAATTTTGCCGGAAGCATAAACGGTTTCTACGATATCTTTCTTTTGAGGATGTACAATGGTATAGTTCCTGCAGGCTGCTGTCATTACGGCAAGCGTCAAAATTAAAATTCTGGCCATAAAGCGGGGATAAACTTTCGATATTAAAAGTAAATATTATTTTGGCCACAGGCGGGAAAGAACAGACATAAAAAAAGCCCCACATTATTGTGAAGCTTTAGTGTGACCGCGTCAGGATTCAAACCTGAAACCTTCTGATCCGTAGTCAGATGCTCTATTCAGTTGAGCTACGCAGCCATTTCCTTTATTCAGGGGTGCAAATATACAGGCTAATAAAGAATTTACAAAACAGATCTGTTTTTTTTATGACTAATCCAAGTTATAGATACCGGCTGATGCTTTTTCAACCAGTTTTTTCGGTAATAACCATGCAAAAAATGCACCCAATTTATTAATAGTGCCGGTAATTAATTCTGTCTTTCGGGCAAACATGGCGTGTACAGCCAGTCTCGCAACAGCCTGGGGACTCATATTGACTTTTTCAGCTGTTTTCAATGCTTTGGTGCCCACTTTGGCGCGATGTGCAAAATCTGTGTCTGTGGAACCCGGGCTGACAGCAGTTACAGATATGTTAGATTTACGTAATTCGAATCGTAGGCCGCGGCTGAAGTTGAGTACAAATGCTTTGGACGCGGCATAAACGCTCAGGCCCGGAACGGCCTGGTAAGCTGCTGAACTGGCTATATTCAGGATATAGCTTTGGGGTTGCTCTTTTAAGCGGGGCAGGAGTTGCCTGCATAATGCCACAGGTGCTATCATGTTCACCTGCATCATATCCTTATGCTCCTGGCTGCTGTAGGACTCAAATGACCCGCTTAAGCCGTATCCGGCATTGTTGACCAGAATATGCACCTGGTAGTTCCGCTGGTGGATCCATTCCATGATTTGTGCAGTGGCATCTGTCAGGGTTAGGTCAATGGCCAGGTAATCAGTATCTACCTGGTACCTGTTGGCCAGGTTAGTAGCAACATCCTTCAGTAAAAGCTCATTCCTGGCTATCAGCAGCAGGTTTATTTTCCGGGAGGCCAGCTCTTCAGCAATAGCTTTACCGATTCCTTTACTGGCTCCTGTGATTAACGCGTATGACATGGTGATCAGGTTGAATGAAAAAGGTCAACAAAGATGTTGACCTTTTTCGGAATATTTTCTTTGCTTGAGGGTTAATGATGCACTTTGCCGGTAAAACGGTGGTAAAAGGGCGTTTTACTGTTCTCGTCTTTCGGTTTGTATTTGCCCGTTACAATAGGCACATACATGACCCGGCGGCGGCTTTCTTCACCAAATTTAGGCGATTGCTTTACACGGTGCCATAAACGGCCATCATGTACAGAAAGGTCACCTGCATTGAGATCAAAACCAACTTCGCGGGCATCATCATTATTATCAATAAAATATTTTTTGCCAAATAATAATTTCAGGACACTTTGTTTATGCGTACCAGGCAATACACGTAACCCGCCATTCTCAAACGGGCAGGTATCCAGGTGAATACCTACGTTTAACATTGGCATGATTTTCTGCCCCAGGAACAGGTCGCGCGGGCTGTCTGTATGCCACCCCATCTGGGTAAAAGTACTATTGGGGGTATTGATATAATTATTGATGACCAGGCCATCTTTTTCATTTTCGGCTATACGGCCTTCATAGGGACTCAGGAAAGCGGTTAAAGCCCTGAGACGGTCGTCTTCCAGTAATGCATGTAATTCGTCGCTATATAAGGAAGTAAAACACAAACGCTGGATGGTGTTATTGCCATATTCATCCTTGCCATATTTTAAGGGGATGCCATTTACTTTATCGCGCTGCTCATCCAACCATTGTTTTTCAAGGCGTTTTAATTCATTGATATAAACGGCCACCTTTTCTTTGCTGATAAAATTCCTGAATACTATTACACCGTGCTTATCAAAAAAATCCAATTGCTCCCGGGTCACAGTATCTCCCAATTGAAAATTACTATCCCATTTTTTCATTCTTAACTCTATTACGTTTATTAAGTAGTGTAATGTTAATTAATTATTATAAAATTGTAAAGGCTCATGCCTTAAAAAACAGGCAAATCTAAGCAATTTATGGAGAGAACTAGTGAAGATAATGCATAAGAGGTTTATTTTGCGTGTTTTATGATCCCGAACACTGCTTTTATGCGCAAAATGCTGGCCGTATTTTTACTCACAGGAACGCTCATGAGTTCGATTTATGCGCAAAAAGATTCAACACAACATACACATATCCTTGTCTTCCCGGTGATCGCCAAGTCTATTGAAACAGGTTGGTCGACCGGTGTAGCCGGATCTATGACATTCCGGCTTTCCAAAGATACAACAAGCCGTACATCCAACCTACAGGTTCTTGCTATGTATTCATTGAAAAAGCAAATGGTGGTTGCTGTTAATGGGTCTCAATACGATAAGAATGAAAAATATATTTTGAATGAACAGGTATCATTCAGCTCATTTCCTGATAAATTCTGGGGATTGGGCAAGTATTCGGCAGATGATTCGGGTGAATCATACAAATTTAAACAATTTTATATCTACCTGCATTTGATGCGAAAGCTTGGCCGCCATTTTTTTGGTGGACTATTATTTGAATTTCAGGATGTTAAAAATGTGACATACCTGGCGGGTGGGCTGTTTGATCAGCAACAGGTGGTCGGCCGCCATGGTTATAAAATTGCCGGTCTTGGAATGAGCTTTACGTACGATAACCGCAATGATGCTTTTGCACCCAATAAAGGAAGTTTTGCCCAGGTTTATTTCAATCATTTTGATACTTATGCCGGCTCGGACTACAATTATACCAACCTTGTGTTTGACCTGCGGAAATTTATACTCATCCGCAAAAAAAACGTATTAGCCTTACAGGCTTATGCCTTTGGAAATACCGGTAAAGAAGTGCCGTTGCGCAGCCTGGCCAATTTCGGTGGTACCAATACGATGCGCGGGTATTATGCAGGCCGATACCGTGACCTGAACCAGATGATTTTTCAGGCTGAATACCGGTTTCCCCTTTATAAACGTTTTGGCGCAGTAGCTTTCGGTGGTTATGGAGATGTGGGTAAAAATTTTACTGATTACTCCATCGGTGATTTTAAATATTCTTTCGGCGCCGGATTACGTTTTGCACTTACTAAGAATGAAAAATTAAATCTCAGGCTTGATTATGGTATCGGGCAGGGAAAGAACAGCGGGCTATACTTTCAGTTAGGAGAAGCGTTTTAATAAACAGTGATCAGTTTTCCTATCCTAAAGATGAGATAGGTAAATACAAAGGCGGCTAATACATCAATTGTATAATGCACATGTTGCACCAGAACAAGACATCCGACAGCTAAACTTGCCATCAAAGCAATTATTTTATCCGCTCTTTTTTTAAGGCATAAAAAAATCAGGAACTGAATAGATGTATGACCTGAAAAAAACAGGTCTTTGGTAATAAATTTATCCATGCCTCCATAGAAAATGCCTGTCAGCGGATCTTTCAGCGGCAGAAGCCCTTCCGGCGGGTTCAATGGTACCATTGTAATGGTGAGTATTCTCGACAGGCACAAAAGCAGAAATGACCAAAGCATCAACAGAAAGATATCCGGGTTTTTTACACAGCGGATAAACAGCAGCAGTGTTACCGACCAGATGATGATGAATGTCAGCACAGAGACATCTGTTGCGGGCAATAATTGCAGCAATCGGTCATGTAATTGCGGCCCATCCCTTTTTTCAACAAAAACAAAAAAATAGGGTAGTAAGGATAGTACACACAAAAGAATTACAGTGCCGGCAATGGTTTTGATTTTGAATATCCTGTTGTTCCATGCATCATTCCATGCATTGTTTAATCCTTCAGTTTCTGTTATCGCAGAATAGTTCTTTTCCTGGTCTTGCATCCGGCAAATATAAACGCTCTGCAGGTTACCCATGCAGAGCGTTTGATAAAAATGAATGATAAATGTTAATAATGCCAGCGTACAAATGCTTCTATGGCTGCATATTTTGTCATTCCTAAAGCAGCGTAGAGCCCGGCCGTATTGGCATTCCTGTCTTCGGCACGCTGCCAGAATTCACGGCTGTCCGTACCCTGGAACGGTACCATATCCTTCTGTGACTGGTGTATGAATATACCGAAACGTTTTTTCATCACCTGGTCAGGACTCATAGGTATGGCCATTTCAATTTCAGAAATATCCCATTCCTGCCATGCACCTTTGTACAACCATACCCAACAGTCTTTGATCCATGTTTCGCCGGCAGCTTTTAAACGGCGCATACTTTCGAAAATGATATCCAGGCAAACTTTATGTGTGCCATGCGGATCGGCCAGGTCTCCTGCGCAGTAGATCTGTTGTGGTTTCAGTTTTCTCAACAGTTCCATGGTAATGCGGATGTCGTCTTCACCCATCGGATTCTTTTCCACTGTACCTGTTTCATAGAAAGGAAGATTCATAAAATGGCAACGGTCATCGGTCAGGCCAACATACCTGCAGGTTGCTTTGGCTTCACATCTTCTGATCAGTCCCTTAATAGCACGTATTTCTGCGGTATCCGACTGGTCTTTCTGTTTGGCTGATATGAATTTTTGTGCAGTATGTAATATCTCCTGGCTTTTATGGTTGTCAATACCAAACATATCCTCAAACCCCACTGCAAAGTCAATAAAACGCGTAACAAACTCATCTGTAACAGCGATATTGCCACTGGTCTGGTAGGCCACATGCACTTCATGCCCCTGGTCATGCAGACGCATAAAAGTGCCGCCCATGCTGATGATGTCATCATCGGGGTGTGGGGAGAAAATGAGGCATTTTTTTGGATATGGGTTGCTTCTTTCCGGATGGGTAGGGAGCACCACATTGGGTTTGCCACCAGGCCAGCCGGTAAGGCTATCGCGCAGCATATAAAATACCTGCAGGTTGATTTCATAAGCATCACCTTTTTCAACCAGGAGGTCTGAAAGACCATTTTCATTATAATCGTGGGCAGTGAGGCTTAAAACGGATTTGTTCAATTTTAAACCTAAATGTACCACCGCTTTTTTGATCATTTGGGGTGTCCACTCGCATTCACCGGTGAGCCAGGGTGATTTGATACGGGTAAGTTCCGCTGCCGCCGGTTCATCAATGACAAATGTGCAATCGTTGTGTTGTTGCAGGATGCTGGCAGGTACCTGTTCCGTTACATGGCCTTCCACTGATCTTGCTACAATATTACTTTTCATTCCCCATGCCATCAACAGGATGCGTTTGGCTTTCAGGATCGTACTGATGCCCATGGTAACAGCCAGCCTTGGTACTTTAGAAATATTCTGGAACTCATAAGCATTGGCTATGCGTGTGCTGTTATCCAGGTTAACCAGTCTTGTTTTAGAAAAAATGCTGGAGCCGGGTTCATTGAAACCAATGTGTCCATTGTTGCCAATACCAAGCACCTGGAGGTCAATACCGCCCAGTGTTTCAATTTGCTGGTCGTATGCTGCACAATATTTTTTGATTTCTTCTTTGGGCCAGTTTCCATTGGGTATATGGATATTGGCGGGGTCTATATCAACATGATTGAACAAATGGCGGTGCATAAAGCTCCAGTAACTCTGGAATGCTTCTTTCTCTATCGGGTAATATTCGTCCAGGTTAAAACTGATCACATTTTTGAAACTCAAACCTTCTTCCCGGTGCAGGCGTACCAGCTCAGCATACATACTGATGGGAGTGGAACCGGTAGCCAATCCCAATACACAAGGCTGATTGTTTTTTTGTTTTTCACGAATCAGTTTTGCAATTTCCTGTGCAACATACCGCGAACCGTCTTTTGACGTAGCGTGGATGGCTACGGCAATTTTTTCAAATGAATCAACCATGATTTTAGTTCTGTTTTATTTAGTTGTTAATAGGGTCAAAGTAGGCTTTGCTGTAATTTACTTTCCACCAGTCGTATCGTTTGAATTCTGTCTGCAATCTTTTTTCGAAACCGTTCCAGTCACGCTGCTCTTTCGGACTCCATAATACTTCACTTAATGCACTTATGCGCGGAAAGATCATGTATTCAAGTTTCGGAATGTTCTTGATGTATTCTGTCCACACATTGGCCTGCGCTCCAAGGACATATTTGGCCTCTTCGGCTGACAATTCTTTGGGAATGGGCTCATAACTGTACACTTTTTGAACAGTGGTATAACCGCCAATAGTAACAGAGTCTTCTTTTTTATTTTGTGAATGGTCGAAGTACATCCAGCCACCTGGTGTCATAATCACATCATGTTTTTGTTTGGCGGCTTCAATGCCACCTTTCTCACCCCGCCAGCTCATAACGGTTGCATTGGGTGCGAGACCGCCTTCCAGTATTTCATCCCATCCTATGATCTGCCTGCCTTTGCTGTTCAGGTATTTTTCAATACGCTGGATAAAATAACTCTGCAAACCGTGTTCATCTTTCAATCCTTTTTCTTTGATCAGTTGCTGGCAGAACGGAGAGCGTTTCCAATTGTCTTTAGGGCACTCATCTCCACCGATATGAATGTATTTACTTGGGAATAAATTGATCACTTCATCCAGTACTTGCTGTAAAAAATTGAAAGTATATTCAGTAGGAGCAAAAACGTCGGGAAATACACCCCAAACCTGCTGTACCTGTTTGCCAGTAGAATCACCGTGCCATTCTGTTTTAGCAGGATGTGTGGTAGATTCTTTGGGAAAACAGCTCAACTCAGGGTAAGCTGCAATGGCAGCAGATGCATGACCCGGCAGTTCTATTTCCGGTATAATGGTAATATATCTGTCCGCAGCATATTTTACCACATCCCTGATTTCCTGCTGTGTATAGTATCCGCCATAGTGGATGCCGTCATTTCCTTTACCGGGATAACGGCCAATGATGGTCCCATTTCTGTAAGCACCTACCTGTGTCAGTTTCGGATACTTTTTGATCTCAATACGCCAGCCCTGGTCTTCTGTCAGGTGCCAGTGGAAAGTATTCAATTTGTAGAGGGCAACGAAGTCGATGAACTTTTTGATGTAATCAACGGGGAAAAAATGGCGGCCAACATCCAGGTGCATACCGCGATATGCAAACCTTGGTTTGTCTTCTATCCTCAGGTAAGGCACTGAAAATGTTTTAGCTTTTTGCAGCGGGAACAATTGTACCAGCGATTGAATGCCATAAAAGGCACCACTTTCATTATCGCCGGCTATATACACACCATTTTTGCCAATGTTCATGGTATAGGCGCCGGTTACAGGACTTTCTATCTTTTCATAATTCAATACAATGCCGCTTTGAGTACCTGTTCCTTTGACTACTTTTAATTTAAAACCATAAAAATGCTGCAGGTATCCATTCAGGAATTGAGCAGATTTTTCCAATCCGGATCCTTCGAGGATGATCTTTGTTGCGGGACTAATCTCAAAATGTCCCTGTTGTACTTCTAATTTGGCTGGTTGCGGGATAATATGCACCTCCTGGGCTTGAATGAACAGGCAGGGCAACATCAGAAAAGCGAG
>JBHAFM010000039.1:0-5705 GCA_041856175.1 Sediminibacterium sp. | reverse complement strand
TTAGCGGGTATGGTGGCGTATACATAACCATACTCATCTGCCGCTGCATCCGTAATACCCATATTCCTCAGCTCCTTTGCAAGAAGTTCAGACAAATGTTTTTGTTTACTGCTGCTCGGATAGGTATCGCTTTGCGGGTTGCTTTGTGTATCAACCTGTACATAACGCATCAATCTTTCTGTCACTGTGTAAGTATAGCCCGTCAACATACGACTGTTCATTTAATAGTTGCAAGATAAAGCACCTGGAGTTGAGGCAGCTATTGCAAAAGCCAATGCTGTTTTTTATTTTGTTCCCTCATACAAAAAAAACTTATGAAAAAATCCATTATTGGCGCTTTAGTTGGCGCAGTTATCATCTTTCTCTGGCAGTTCCTTTCCTGGGGCGTTACAGAACTGCATCGCCCGGGTAATGAGTACACCCCAAAGCAGGACAGTATCCTGAGTTACCTCAATACCCAATTTTCTGATGACGGGCAATACATGCTTCCCGGAATGCCACGCGGCCTTTCGATGGAAGAACAGAAAAAATTGTCAGCAGCAGCTGCGGGCAAACCATGGGCACAGGTATCTTACCATAAAGCCATGAACATTGACATGGGCGGTAATATGGCCCGGGGCTTTATCGTCAACATTATTATGGTATGGCTTGCCTGCTGGATATTTGCTAAGCTGAACAGCCGTCATTCAGTACTATTGTGTTTGCTTCTTTATTTATTGGCCTGATAGCATTCATCAATGTTGCTTATACCTATCATATCTGGTACCAGACAAAAGACATCAGGGCTTACCTGGTCGATGCAGTAGTAAGTTGGGGTCTGACGGGGACTTGGTTGGGATGGTGGCTGAGAAGGAAATAAAAGCCTGTAGTCTGTGGTCGAAACAACAGACCACAGACTACACACTTATTGTATTAAGGCATGATGATCAATGGAGCGGCGCCATCAATTGAAACCAGCTCCAGGTCGAATACCAGCTCTTCGCCTGCCAGTGGATGATTGGCATCCAATACTACCACTGCTTCTTTTACTTCTGTAATAACAACAGGAAAATTCTGACCAGAGCCATTGCTCATATTCAATTGCATACCAACTTCCGGAACCATATCGTCAGGAAAACGTTCTTTCGGAAATTCCATGATCATTTCTTCCTGTTTGGGACCATATGCTTCATCGGCAGGGATATGTACCGTTTTCTTCTCACCTATTATCATACCTGTAACACCATTATCAAAACCAGGGATCACCATTCCACTGCCTACTTCAAATTCCAGGGGTTCGCGACCTTCAGAAGAATCAAAAGTAGTACCATTGGTCAACTTACCGTGATAATGCACTTTTACAGTATCACCTTTTTTAACTTGTTGCATGTTTAATTTTTGTAATGAAAAGAATCCGCAAAAGTACAATTCTATCAGCAGGTCATGGCAAGAATTTTTGGTTAACTTACCACCGTTAATGCGGATTATATGAAAATAATATTGATTGTATTATTGGGAGTTTTCAGTTGCTGCTGTACCGCACAGCCGGTTGTACCAGCGGCATACCGTACCGAAGTCTATGTGCCGCTATTAAAAGGCTGGCGGGTTGGCATATTTGCAAATCATACGGCAACCGTTGGTAACAAACACCTCGTTGATACACTGCTGAAACTAGGTATCCGGATCACCAAAGCTTTTGGCCCGGAGCATGGATTTCGCGGAACGGCAGATGCAGGTGAGCAGGTTGACAACTATACAGACCAAACTACGGGCATCCCGGTCATCTCTCTCTATGGCAAAAAGAGAAAACCATCTGCTGAAGACCTGGCAGATGTAGACATCCTGTTGTTCGACATACAGGATGTAGGCACCCGGTTCTATACGTTCATTTCATCACTGCAGGAATTCATGGAAGCCGCATTTGAAAACGGCAAACCACTGCTGATTCTTGACCGCCCCAATCCCAATGGTTTTTATGTCGATGGTCCTGTACTCGATACAATATATAAAAGCTTTGTAGGCATGCAACCTGTGCCGATGGTTTATGGAATGACCATTGCAGAGTATGCCATGATGATCGCAGGTGAAAAATGGCTATCGCCAAAAGCAAATGAACGATACTTCTATTACCAGCACGCAAAGAATTCACCGCCTGATACCCTCTTTCATTTCCAGGTGATCAAATGCGCCGGCTACACACACAAAAGCAAATACATGCTGCCCGTCAAACCTTCGCCTAACCTGCCCGATATGGCATCTGTTTACTGGTATGGCAGCACCTGCCTGTTTGAAGGAACAGTGCTGAGTGAAGGACGGGGAACCGATCATCCTTTTGCTTTATTCGGCCATCCCTCTTTACCCAAACACCTGTATGCATTTACGCCAACCAGTCGCGATGGCGCTAAAGAACCAAAATTAAAAGACCAGCTATCTTATGGATGGAACTTATATGGCAGCAATGAGCAGATAGTAAAAGCAATGGCAGGAAAAGTACAGATCAAATACCTGCTGGAAGCCTATCAGTTATTCCCTGATAAAGAAAACTTTTTCATCAGGCCTAAAAGCGGTAAGTCAACAGATTATTTTTTCAACAAGTTAGCTGGTAACAGCACACTGATGGAACAGGTTAAAGCAGGCAAGACAGAAAAACAAATCAGGGCAGGCTGGGAGCCGGGGTTGACGGCGTTTAAAAAGATCAGGAAGAAATATTTACTCTATGCTGATTTTTAGTGTAAGGGGCTGCATCAACTAAAACTTACATTTGCAGCATGACAATTCATGCCTCACGCTTGCCTGCTTACAAGACGGGCCTTACTTTACAGGAGTTGCGTATCGTATTTATGGGCACGCCTGAATTTGCGGTTGCATCGCTCGATGCTCTGCTGCAGGCAGGTTGCCATGTTGTTGGCGTGATCACTGCCCCGGATAAACCTGCCGGACGTGGGATGCAGCTGACACAAAGTGCGGTAAAGAAATACGCCATCGCAAACAACCTGCCGGTACTGCAACCTGAAAAGCTGAAGAGCCCTGCATTTATTGAGCAATTAAGCTCATTGAAAGCAGACCTGCAGGTGGTTGTTGCCTTTCGCATGCTGCCTGAACTGGTCTGGAGCATGCCCCCTTTAGGCACTATCAATGTGCACGGTTCTTTATTGCCGCAATACCGCGGCGCTGCCCCCATTAACTGGGCAGTGATCAATGGCGAAAGGGAGACCGGAGTAACTACATTTAAACTGCAACACGAAATAGATACTGGAAATATCCTCCTGCAAAAAAGTTTTACAATTGGCGAAAATGAAACAGCAGGTGAAGTGCATGACCGGATGAAAATGATCGGTGCTGCATTATTGGTTGAAACCGTGAAAGGCCTGGCAGATGGTTCGCTGCAGGAGATCAGGCAGTCTGCTATCGGTCAGCCGGCAGCTGCCAGTTTAAAACACGCGCCTAAATTATTTACCGAGACCTGTAAGATCGACTGGCATAAAAACGCTTCAGACATTCATAATTTAATCCGGGGCCTCTCTCCATTTCCTGGCGCTCTTGCAACATTGGACGGAAAAATTTTAAAAGTATTTGGAAGCACAAAAGAAATAACAGGGCACAACAGCACCCCGGGATCGGTGATAAGCGATGGTAAGACTTTTTTAAAGTTTGCCTGTGCCGATGGTTTTATTCACCTGCTTGACCTGCAGCTGGAAGGGAAAAAAAGGATGCTGACAGAAGATTTCTTAAGAGGTTACCGTATGAAAGCAGGCTGACAATCATTCCACCAGCTTACTTTTCAATTCATTGAATGTCACCACCCCCTGCCTGCGCCAGGTTTCCCTGCCTTTTTTGTAGATAATAAAAAAAGGAATGCCGTCTGCCTGGAGCGACTTCATGACATCTGTATGAATACCCCCATCTATTTTTACAAGTTTGAATTGATCCTTTAATTCAGCCTGTAACTGTACCAATACCGGGTCCATTTTCCGGCAGGGCGGACACCATGCAGCGCCAAAATCGACCAGCACGGTTTCAGCTGTATTCACAATCGCCCGGTAAGCATCAGTTGTCATCTGTATTACAGGAGCCGCAGCATCTACTGACCTGCCTTCCAGCTTCCAGGAGGTGAACCCGCCTTTCATATTCTGTACATTAGCAAAGCCATTTTCAATGAGCCATCTGGCTGCTTGTGCACTCCTTGCTCCGGATGCACAATACACCAACAAAGGTTTCTCCTTATCCAAGTATTTCACGCGGTCGGCAAATTGTTCCTTATTCAGCCAATCGGCCTGGAGGGCATTTTTAAGGTGCCCCGTCTGGTATTCTGCTGCCGTGCGTACATCGAGTAATTGCGGCTTGTTAGCTGACAGGTATGCCTCAAAAGCAACAGGGGTTAGCGTTCCTTCCTGTGCAAACAGGCGGTGATTACTGCATACAACAAGCAGGCAGCATAGCAGGCGGAAAATTATTTTTTTATTGCGCATGGTTATTTTATTCAAAATAAGTGACAGACACCGTAGATTTCCCATCCACAATATCTAATGCCATTGCTGCAGAATTACTCATCCTTAATAACAGGCCCGCTGCCCCTTTTGTTTCAACAAGCGCGCCCAATACCTTGGCACAAATACTTTTATTACCCGGGGCCGTAATACGTACAACAGTGCCGGGCGTGATATCATTCATCAACACATAATACTTTCTGTCTGTCCATCCGCTGATTGTCTTAAAGATGGCTATATCGCCCGACCGGAATTGCTGCGTCTGTGTATGGTCATGCTGCGCAAAAGGGATCGCAAAATAGCCTTCATCTCCCTGCCTCGGTACGTATTTCAATTCCCCGGCATCCGTTGCTGTGGCCGCGGTATTAGCAGGAGTTGCCGCAGTTGCCGGCGTTTTTATTTCCGGCTTCACCTCCTGTGCTGTTTCTTTAGCAATTACCTCAGCAGTATTTTTACCCGCATCCACGGCAGCATTCTTTTTTGCCACCGGAGGGGTAGCGTTATTCACTATTGAAGCAGTTGCCTCAGCCACATTGCTATTGCCTCCTTTCTTTCCACCTTTGATGTATCCGACAATCAGAAGCTGGCCGTCCCTCACAACATCTTTTTTAAGGTTATTCCAATCACGCAATGACTGGATATTGACATTGTGAAATGACTGACTGATATGGAAGAGGTTATCTCCCTTGGCGATGGTATGATAGACAGGTTCGTTAAAAGTAGCTGATTGTCCCTGTGCCAGGTTATTCCTGGTCAGCGGTATTTTAAGAATGACGCCTTTTTTTAATATCGCACCGGTTTTAAGGCCGTTAAATTTCGCCAATTGAGCAGAAGTGCCTCCATATTGGTTGGCAATGGTTGACAATGCTTCTCCTTCAGCAACTTTATGTTTAATATAGCTATTAGGGGCCTTACCCAATGCCACTATTTTTTCCTGGGCGGTTACTGATAAGGTAAACAAACAAGCGATGAGCCAGCTAAGATTCTTCATAAATATCGGGGGTTGCAATCTTGCAAATTTAGTCTTTTAATATTCTCCATTCAGCAGGGTAATAGTTATTGATACGATTCGGTAATACTTTTATCCAACCCAATGGCAATCCATTGTACCGAACGAGGTTCCATCCCTTGGATGACGTTACCTCAATCTGTTTTCGCCGAAGATATTGCAATGCGTCTTCTTTTTTTAATATCGCACCGGTTTTAAGGCCGTTAAATTTCGCCAATTGAGCAGAAGTG
>JBHAFM010000038.1:0-7631 GCA_041856175.1 Sediminibacterium sp. | reverse complement strand
CGAACTGATACCACATTTATTCAGAACAGAATACAGGAAAATAATTGCGGTCCTTTGCAGGCATTTTGGATTTGACCAAATGGAGGTTGCAGAAGACATTGCAAGTGATACCTTTCTGACGGCGGCACAGACCTGGGGACTGAATGGCGTTCCGAAAAATCCAACTGCATGGCTATACAATGTTGCAAAGAATAAAGCAAAAAATCATTTGCGCCGAAATGCTGTATTTGAAAGCAAAATTGCCCCGGAATTAAAAAATACCCCTGCCGGTCCTGACGAAGAAATTGACCTGTCGCCGCAAAACATCAACGACAGCCAGTTGCAGATGATGTTTGCCGTTTGCCACCCCTCCATTTCAGCTGAAGCGCAGATCGGGTTGTCGCTTCGCATTCTTTGCGGCTTTGGTATTGAGGAAATTGCAGATGCATTCCTTACAAACAAGGAAACCATCAATAAGCGATTATTCCGGGCCAAAGAAAAACTCAGGGAAGAAAAAATTAACATAGTGCTTCCCGATCCGCCCGGTATAGAAGAGCGGTTGCCTACCGTATTAACCACCATTTACCTGTTATTCAACGAAGGGTATTATTCTGTGAGCCAAAACAAAAAAGTGCGTAAAGAACTGTGCTTAGAGGCAATGCGGCTGTGTACGATGCTGGTTGAAAACAAACATACCAATAAGCCTGAGGTCAATGCATTGCTTTCACTGATGTGTTTTCACGCTTCGAGGTTCGAAGCACGCATGGATAAAAAAGGAGCATACATTTTATACGAAGAGCAGGACACCGATCTCTGGAACGCCGACCTGGTGAGCAAGGGAGGCTATTTTTTAAACTGTGCAGCAAGTGGAAACAAACTGTCAAAATACCACCTGGAAGCAGGTATCGCGTATTGGAACACGCAAAAAGATGATACAAAAGAAAAATGGGAAAATATTTTGCAACTGTATAACCGGTTGCTGCAAATAGAATATTCACCCATTGCGGCGCTGAACAGAACCTATGCGCTTTCAAAAGCAAACAGCAAACAGGAAGCGATTGTTGAGGCGGAAAAACTACACCTGGCCGATAACCAGTTTTATTTTGCATTACTGGGTGAGCTGTACACAGGTATTGACAGCCTGGAGGCGAAGCGAAATTTTCAAAAAGCGCTTTCACTCGCAAAAACACCGGCAGACAGGCAGGCAATTCAAAAAAAGATGGAATCAAACTTAAATGCTTTCAGTATATCAGCAATTCCATTTGTCATTTACATAACTTAGAGCGTTGCCAAATTGAACGGCAGTTTTCTTATCCGCTTACCTGTTAAATCATAAATAGCATTCGTGAGTGCAGGAGCAAATGCCGGCAAGCCCGGTTCTCCCATACCACCTGCATCTGCGTCATTGTCAATGATGTACACTTCAATTGGCGGTACATCCGGAATTCGGGGCATCTGGTACGAATAAAAATTTTTCTGCTCAACCAATCCATCTTTGAAGGTTATTTCATGTATGGTAGCTGCGCCCAATGCCATCACGATAGATCCTTCTACCTGTGCTTTGATAGTATCAGGATTTACATACCAGCCACAATCGACCACTGCCCAAACATGATCGATCTTTACTTTGCCATTGGCATTTCTTGATACTTTCACCACGTGACCTACAGTACTTCCGAAACATTCTGTCATCGCTACACCAAAGCCTTCCTTCTTTTTTCTCTTTTTCCAACCCGATACTTCTTCCAGTTTATCTATTTGCCTATGCAACCGCTCTTCTTTCAAATACTGTCTTCTTAACTCAAGCGGGTCTTTGCCTGCTGCAATGGCTATTTCATCCATGAAACTTTCATAGGCGAACCCATTGGTTGATGCATACACTGAACGCCACCAAATTGGAGGAATCGGCGTTTCAAAAATTACTTCCGCGAAACTTATGTTTTTAATTGTTTCAAAATAAGGCTTTAGAAAGCCTTCCGACGTGCTGCGGTTAGCCACATCTTTTCTGCCTCCTCTCCAATGATCAATGTTCTGTCCCGCCATCCTTACTTTAAACGCACTGATCTCACCATTTGCAACAACAGCTTCACAACGGTAAGATATGCCGGGACGATAAGGTCCTTGTGTCATATCATCTTCCCGGGTCCAAACTACCTGTATAGGAACTCCCATCTCTTTCGAAATAACGGATGCTTCATGCGGATAATCCATAAACGCTTTTCTTCCAAATCCGCCGCCCAGGAAAGTAATATTTACAATCACGTTCTCTCTCAGTAAACTCATTTCTTTGCTGATATAATCCTGTACCCATTCAGGTGCCTGTATTGGTCCCCATATTTCCAATTTATCTCCCTGGTAATGTGCAACACAATTCAATGGCTCCATACAACTGTGCGATTGATAGGGCGTTTGATAAATGACATCAATTTTCTTTCCTGCTTGTTGCAGAATGCTGTCGGGATCTCCTGATTTACGAAAAGAAAGCCCTTCTTTTGTTTTCAGATATTCTTCCTGTTGTTTAAAAATATCTGCTGTACTCAAATGTTCAAAGCCGCTATCATCCCATTCAACTTTCAATGCTTTCTTTCCCTGCATGGCAGCCCATGTTGAATCTGCCACCACAGCAACACCTTCACGATAGGTGCTAAATACACCCATTCTTACTTTGAACACTTTTTTCACCCCGGGTATTTTTAATGCCGCACTATCATCATAATTTTTTACAACGCCGCGTAAACGGGGATTACGTTCTACTGCTGCATAAAGCATACCCGGAAGTTTTTTATCTAATCCGAAAACAGCTGTGCCATTTGTTTTCAAAGCAGTATCCTGCCGGTGCAAAGGCTTGCCAATTAGTTTATATTCTGAACGTGATTTTAATTTGATATTCTTTGGCGCTTCAAGCTTTGATGCATCAATGACCAATTCGCCGTAATGAAACTTCTTTCCTGATGGTTTATGTATGGCATGACCGGCTTCTGCATAACATTCAGCTGTTGCAACACCCCATTTTTTTGCAGCTGCCTCTATCAGCATTTCACGGGCTGTTGCACCAAGCTTCAATAAATTTTTATAGTTGCCTCGCACAGATGAACTTCCGCCAGTTACCTGGTTGCCAAACTTCTTATTATCACCTGGAGCGAAAACGATATCGATCTCAGCTAAATTCACTTCGAGCTCTTCGGCTATAATTTGCGGCAATGATTGATATACGCCTTGCCCCATTTCAGCTTTGTGACTTAACAGCGTAACTTTCCCTGAAGTATCTATGCGTATCCATGCATTCAATTCGATCTCTTCAAATGCTCCTTTTGTTCCATTTACAATAGTAGCTTCCCTGGCAAGTGCAGGAAAATAAAAGCCTAAACAAAGACCAGTTCCTGCCAAACCAGAAACTTTAAGGAAATTTCTTCTGGATGTAGTGTTTGTGCTCATATTATTTGAACTGACTTTTGTGAAGTAATGAAATTATTTTGATCGGGGAGCATAGGCTCCTTTCGTGATCCAGGTGATCCATGCTTTTTTAAACTCAGCATGACTCATTGGAGGAAGCGTACGACCTTCACCCGGGTTCCATGCAGCTAAAACTAAACCATCGTCTGCATGTTCTATTAATTGTTGTTTGCTTTTATTGCCATTTTGTTTCAGATCCATTAATTGTTTGGCTAATTGATTCGGCGTTCTTCCCTGGAAAACCATTTTCATATTAGCCGAAGGTAAATGCCAGTTTGGATCACCGGGGGGTGTATGTAATCCCGGCGTATTAGAAGGCTGGTGGCAATTGGAACATTTCATTGCATACAGACCTTTGCCATCTTCACCTCTTTTAGGTGCCATGGTATGTAAATGGCTATCGTCGCCCTGTAATGGTATATTACCTGCAGGATGACAGTTCATGCAACGCGGATTCATCAACACTTTATACACTTGCAAAAAAGCTTTCACTGATTCAACACTATCATTGTTAATGTTATGATAGTTTACAGCATTCACCGGAATATCACCCTTATCGTTAAATGCTGAAGCCATTATTGCAACTACTGAAAGAATGATCACCATGACAGTAATTGTTTTCCAAGGTAAAAAATTGAACGACCTGAATCCTGAATGCTGTTTCATAAATAGAAATGAGTTTAAGCAGTACCAAATTTTGAATTTGTTACAGCAGGGTTATCTTATCCATTCTAACCGTTCTTCTTTTGCATTTCTGCTGCCAAATGAATGGCTTTACGAATGCGGGGATAAGTACCACATCGGCAAATATTACCAGCCATTGCATCATCAATGTCCTTGTCACTGGGATTTGGATTCTCCCTGAGCAAAACTGCGGCTGACATTAACTGACCTGAATGACAATAACCGCATTGCGGCACATCAATTTCCTGCCATGCTTTTTGCAACGGATGATCGTTGTTTGCTGATAAACCTTCGATGGTTACAACTTGCTTTCCTTCTGCACGACTCACTTTGGTAATACAGGAACGAACAGCTTCTCCATTCATGTGTACAACGCAGGCGCCACATTGCGCTACTCCACAACCGTACTTTGTTCCTGTAAGGCCAACAAAATCTCTTAACACCCATAATAATGGCATATCCGGGCTTACATCAACCTGGTATATTTTTTGATTTACATTTAAGGAGATCATATGCTAATGAATCATTAGAAATGACAAAATATTGTTTTGTTTGATGAAGTGCGGTTTTAGGTAAGTCCAGATCAATACTTCTTCAATGTTATGATAGCTATTTTCGTTGCTGCTTTAAATTTAACCCAATTGTTACAATTTTCAAAGACTGATTTACCTCTTTCAAATTTATTTTAATCCATTATATTCCAGCCTAATGTCCAATTTCCACTTTGTTGTACATACACTTCTGTGATGCCTACAATTGCTACCAGACGAATTTTATTTAAAAGAATGGCTGTATTTGAGATGAACTCTGCTGATGTTTCCTGGATACCTGATTGCTTATTAATGTTGAGCATTTATACTATGATACTCCTGGTCGGTTACTCTTTGTAGCCATATTGTTTTTCCATTTTGTGCAGGTGTGACTGCGATATAGGCAAAGCTGCTTCCTGGAGATGCGCCGTGCCAATGTGCCACACTGGGGAGACATTTAATTACATCCCCTTTATGAACTACTTGTATTGGCTTACCCTTCTCCTGGTAATAGCCTGTGCCTTCTGTAATAACCAGGGTTTGCCCGGCCGGGTGAATGTGCCAGTCTAATTTTGCACCTGGTTTATATGTGGCAATAGCAATGCTGTAATTCAAGATGCTGTCAGGCATGCTTAATTCATTAAGCCAAATAGTTCCTGTGTGATTATCAGTGGTAGATATTTCACCTTTTGGAAATATAGAAGTGTCTTGTGCCACTGCACGTGTAGTGAAAGCAGCGGATAAAATAATCATTACATACAGTACTTTTTTCATTGTTTTTCTTTTATAGATTTTATGTTTGACTAAACACTCAATTTCCTTTCTCCCAACCATTTTGCCATTGCAGGATCACGATGATCGAAGAAGCTGCTCGCTTTTTTGTCAAGCGTTTTGATAGCTTCCATATCTTCACCACTAAGATTAAAATCGAAGATGTTGAAGTTTTCTTCTATCTTTTCCTTGCGCACTGACTTTGGGATTGCGATTACGCCTCTTTGTATTAGCCAGCGAAGGATAACCTGTGCGATTGATTTGTTGTATTGCTGAGCGATTGAAAGCAGCAACTCATTATGAAAGATGTTGTTTTTGCCTTCCGCAAACGGCCCCCAGGATTCTATTTGTACATTATTTTCCTGTAAGAATTGCTGCGTTTCAATTTGCTGTTGGAACGGATGTGTTTCAACCTGGTTGACTGCCGGAACAATTTCGTTGTGAATAATCAAATCAATCAGCCCTCCATTCACCATATACATCGCCAAATGGCTGATGGATGAGGTATAAGTCCAGGTAATCTAAACCCAATCGTTTTAGTGAGTTTTTAAATGCCTTTTTTGTTCCTTCATAACCATTTGACTGAATCCAAAGTTTGGTTGTGATAAACAAATCTTCTCTTGACACACCGCTTTTTTTGATCGCTTTACCAACAGCTTCCTCATTCATATAAGAGGCTGCAGTATCAATTAAACGATAGCCGGTTGCAATTGCATCAACTACACTTCTTTCACATTCTTCTAAATCGGTTACCTGGAAAACACCAAAACCAAGGATGGGCATTTCAACACCATTATTTAATGTCACCTTTTGCATGGGTTATCTTCTTTTACAGGCAAATATCTTCACATTTTTCTACCTGGATGGTATACGGATTACGGATTTATCTACCAATATTCCTGATTCGAGGATGTTCATCAATTAAAGGGTAAATAAAGCGGTAATTTTGAATTAGATAAGCGATAGTATTATGGATAATATGCGAAGATTTGAAACAATCAATGATTATAACGCATTCAATAACAATGAAACACTCCACCCGCTGGTGAGTGTTGTTGACTTGTCGAAGGCAAGCCCCCGGCGGGGTTCCCGGATGTATTTCGGCTTCTACACCATATTCTTAAAAGAGGTAAAATGCGGTGATTTGGTGTACGGCCGGCATACTTACGATTACCAGGAAGGAACATTGGTTTTCCTTGCACCGGGACAGGTTGCAGGCGTTAACAGTAACAATGAAATCTATCAGCCAAAAGGTTATGCGCTGGTTTTCCATCCCGATTTAATACATGGCACTTCTCTCGGACGGCATATTCAAGACTATACCTTCTTTGGGTATCAATCGAATGAGGCGCTTCACTTGTCAGAACGTGAAAGGAAAATTGTCCTGGACTGTTTTTCAAAAATTGAATACGAATTGGAACGTGCTATTGACAAGCACAGTAAAAAATTGATTGTATCCAATATTGAACTGTTCTTGAACTATTGTGTCCGCTTTTACGACCGCCAATTTGTTACCCGTGATAATGTACATGAAGGCATTGTAGAAAAGTTTGAGCATTTGTTGAACGATTATTTTCAGACCGGCAAACCACAGGCGATTGGGTTGCCTTCTGTAGCTTATTGTGCGAGTGAATTGAATTTGTCGTCTAATTATTTTGGGGACCTGATCAAAAAAGAAACAGGTAAAACAGCCCAGGAGCATATACAAGCGAAGGTAATTGATGTGGCGAAAGAACGAATATTCGATAAAAGCAAATCAGTTAACCAAATAGCCTCTGAATTAGGATTCAAATATTCTCAGCATTTTACCCGTTTATTTAAACAAAAAGTGGGTTATACCCCCAATGAATATCGAATGCTTAATTGATGTAGTCCTTGGGTGGGACAATCTTCAATAAATTCTATAACATCCCGTACTGCTGCATCATCATTATAGTTTCTGTTTTACTCGTTGGATTCATAAACTTTCTTTTCTATACCGGTACTTGGTTAGCAGCGATTCATTCACCCTTTTTTGTTCGCCTTCCGGTAATTAAACCGCCTATGAATGTAAAAAAGGGAATCAAAATGGCTGTCAATGTGTACTTAATATCGCTGCCGAAAAAATCCGCCATTTTTCTAATAAAATTCCTGGGATCAATACCTACAAAAACGGTTCTACTTTGACTGGATGATGCAATAACTTTATTATCCTGGACTATTCCTTCAATTCTG
>JBHAFM010000037.1:0-3687 GCA_041856175.1 Sediminibacterium sp. | reverse complement strand
TTTTTGCCAATGTGCTTTTGCCTGTCTGCCTGGCTCCATTCAAGTAGACCATCGGACTGGCTTTAAGGGCTTCTTTTAGCCGCCCGGTAATATGTCGATTTAAATAATTCATGCTTATTTACTTGCAAATTTAAAGGCAATCTTTCAAATATTGAAAGCCAAGATTTAAATTTGCAAAAAAAAGGGATTGCGGATAACATGCCTGTGAGCCAGATTCCAAATGCTATTTCAAAAACAACCATTTACTCCGCCACAACCAAAGACGCCGGGGTAACATTAAAGTATTAAGCCCCCGTTTAATGACCATAGCTGATTACCCTTGCTATTTTCCATTGACCATCTTTTTGCTGCCAGACCATGACAAATTTGAAAGTGCTGATCTCTTCCTTTCACCAATTCCCTTGTTAATTTGGACGCTTTCCTAAAATTATTTTCGAAGTTTTCAAAAACTGCTTTATAAGGGATTAACCCTCCATTATCCTGGTACCATTCAAGGTCTTCCGTAAAGAATGATTTAAACGCACGCATATTTTGTGTGTTGAATGCTTCAAACAAGACACTATCCATGTGTGCAATCTCCTTATATAACGATGGTGGTGGTGCAATTTTTTTTCCCTGGGCCATCCCGGCATTCATACATACCAGTGTAGCAATAAGCACAAGAAGCTGGCTTGTTATAAACTTGTGTAAGTGCATGGCAGTTCAGTTAAATTAATAATTGGATAAAATTATCTTTTAAATTGCATAACAGGCAGAGACCGCTTGCCCAATAAAATTCATACGATGCCCATCCATTTTCCTAAACTGTTATTGCACCCCGCCCTGTTCATTTTGCTGTTCAATGCTTCAACCTGCATTTCTACGGCCCAATCCCCCTGTCAACCTGTTGCATTATCCTGCGAATACTTAATCAATCCCATCGGCATCGATGCTGTGCAGCCTCGTTTGTCATGGCGATTAGAAGATACACGTTATGCCGCAAGGCAATCATCTTTTGAGATCATTGCAGGTACAGATTCTGCAGCAGTGAGCCGGGGAAGCGGCAACCAATGGCAAACGGGCAGGTTGAATGATGCAACTCAATTAGTTGTTTACAGTGGCAAAACATTACAACCTTTTACCCGGTGTTTTTGGGCAGTCCGGGTATGGGATAAAGACAATATCATTACTGCACTGTCTGCAGTTGCAAGTTTTGAAACCGGTATGATGAACCGGTTCAACTGGAAAGGCGCATGGATCAGCGACAGCAGGAACATCCATGAAAAAGCGGCGCCCTATTTCAGGAAGGCTTTCACTCTCCATAAAAAAATAAGAGCCGCCCGTGCTTATATAGCGGCGGGCGGCTTGTATGAATTGTATATCAATGGAAACAAGATCGGCAACCACAGGCTCGACCCCATGTACACAAGGTTTGACCGCAGGATATTGTATGTGACACATGATGTTACCGCGCAACTGAAAGATGGCAGCAATGCAATTGGTGTTTTGCTGGGCAATGGCTGGTATAACCATCAATCCACTGCCGTTTGGTATTTTCATGAAGCGCCGTGGCGGGCACGCCCTGCTTTCTGTATGGACCTACGGATCACTTATGAGGATGGCACCGTGGAGACCATCACATCCGGCAAAGACTGGAAAACCTCACCCAGTCCCGTTATCTTCAACAGTATCTACACCGGTGAACATTATGACGCACGGCTGGAACAAACCGGCTGGAATGAAGCCGGCTTTGATGATGCCCAATGGAAACCTGTGATATACCGGTCTACTCCCGCTTCCAATATCGTTGCACAGGCATTGCATCCCATACGTAACGTAACATCCGTTCCTGCCCAAACAATAAGTAAGATCAGTGACACGGTATATGTGTTTGACCTTGGCAGGAATATTGCCGGTGTAAGTGAACTAAAAGTGAAGGGGAAATCCGGTACTGTTTTGCGGCTCCGGCATGCAGAGCGGCTCTTTACCAATGGCCGTACCGATCAATCCAACATTGCCGTGCATTATCGCCCTACAGACGACACAGATCCTTTCCAGACAGACCTGTTTATATTGAAAGGAGCAGGAGAAGAAACTTTTATGCCCCGGTTTAATTACAAAGGTTTCAGGTATATTGAAGTGACCAGCAACCAACCTGTTGAACTCAGTAAGGAAAGCCTTACTGGTTATTTTATGCACAGTGATGTTCCGGCTGCCGGTCAGATCAATGCATCGAACCCAACCATCAACAAGATCTGGCAGGCCACCAACAATTCTTATCTATCCAATTTATTCGGTTATCCTACAGATTGTCCGCAAAGGGAAAAGAACGGCTGGACCGGGGACGCACATATTGCTGTTGAAACCGGGCTCTTCAATTTTGACGGCATTACCGTGTATGAAAAATGGCTGGCTGATCATCGCGATGAACAACAGGCCAATGGTATATTACCCGCAATTATTCCTACCAGCGGATGGGGGTATGAGTGGGCCAACGGGCCTGACTGGACGAGCACTATCGCTATCATTCCCTGGAATATCTATTTATTCTATGGCGATACCAGTTTATTGGCTGCCTGTTATGACAATATTAAACGTTATGTAGATCATATTGATGAGCGCTACCCGTCCGGCCTTACTTCATGGGGCCTGGGCGATTGGGTTCCTGTAAAATCAAAAACGCCGGTAGAGCTTACATCTACTGCCTACTATTTTGTTGATGCAACCATTTTAGCAAGGGCTGCAAAAATATTAGGCAAAGCGGCTGATCATGTGCAATATGCAGCATTGGCTGAAAAGATCAAAAGCGCATTTAACACCAGGTATCTTCACCCGGAAACAGCCATGTACGGAAGCGGTCTGCAGACCGAGCTCAGCGTACCGCTGCAGTGGGGACTGGCGCCTGATTCATTAAAAGGGGCAGTAGCCGCGAATCTTGCTAAAAGGGTTCGAGCGGACAGCAACCATATAGATGTGGGATTGCTGGGCACCAAAGCCATTTTGAATGCGCTGAGTGAAAACGGTTATGCCGATCTCGCCTATGCGGTAGCGGCACAGGAAACATTTCCTTCCTGGGGCTGGTGGATAGTAAATGGCGCTACTACCCTGTATGAGAACTGGCCCATCGATGCCAAATCAGATATATCGCTCAACCATATCATGTTCGGCGAAATAGGCGCATGGTTCTACAAAGCCTTGGGAGGTATTAAACCGGATCCTGAAAACCCCGGGTTCAGAAACATTTTACTAGAACCCCATTTCGTAAAAGGCCTCGATCATTTCGAGACTGTACATCAGTCACCTTATGGCGCCATTGTTTCATCATGGAAAAAGAAAGGCCAGGCTATTACTTATACGATTACCATTCCTCCCAATGCAACTGCAACACTACGGCTACCCGTATTTCCTAAGCAAAAATTATATCAGAATGGAGCTTTATTACAGACAGCTTCCATTCCTTTTGCCGGAAACATTCCGGCAGGCACTTATTCCTTTGAATGGAAGTAGCTGATTAAGAAAGGACCCAAATGACCCTCAGTTTGCACAACCACCAGACGAAGTTTACTTACTATGCAGACCAAGTTTACACAACCACCAGACGAAGTTTACTTACTATGCAGACCAAGTTTACACAACCACCAGACGAAGTTTACTTACTATGCAGACCAAGTTTGCACAACCACCAGACGAAGTTTACTTACTATGCAG
>JBHAFM010000036.1:0-25644 GCA_041856175.1 Sediminibacterium sp. | reverse complement strand
ACTCCCATCTTCCTCAGGCGTTCAAAGCGTTCCTGTATACCGGGCTTAATAATATCCTGTAATTCTATCACACCTAATGCCACTCTGTTCTTACTTACTACCAGTGGCGTTCCCCCGTTTGAGGCAATGACTTTTACTTTCTCTGCTGTTTCTGCCGGGATGGTATTGCCGGCTTTGATTACTATTTTATGAATGGCATCAAAGGCGCCTTTTCGTATTTGTATGTTGCCGGGTATGTCAACCCCGCTGCTTCTTGTCTCCGCTGTGAAGTCAATAAAATGCATCCCCTGTTCTTCTCCGGCTTTAAGGGAAGGGGAGCTGGTGCCATTAACAGCGGCCAGTTCAAGGATAGATTTTCCTTCCGGTGTCTGATCGGCTAAGGAGGCAAGTACACAGACTTCCGTAAAATCTTTTTCAGCAATACCATTCGCGGGCCAGAAATGAGTGGCTTTACGGTTGCCGATCGTGATGGTGCCGGTTTTGTCGAGCAACAGGGTGTCTATATCGCCCGCGGTTTCTACTGCCTTGCCACTTTTGGTAATCACGTTGGCGCGCAAGGCCCTGTCCATACCTGCAATACCTATTGCACTCAGCAGTCCACCGATCGTTGTTGGTATCAGGCAAACGAAGAGGGAAATAAATGCTGCAATAGTAATAGGAGTGTTTGCATAATCGCCAAATGGTTTGAGGGTCACACAAACGATGATGAACACAAGTGTGAAGCCTGCCAATAGAATGGTCAGTGCAATTTCATTGGGTGTCTTTTGGCGGGATGCGCCTTCCACTAGGGCAATCATTTTGTCTAAGAAAGATTCACCTGGTTCCGTAGTCACCCGAACTTTTATTTTGTCTGACAATACTTTGGTACCTCCGGTAACAGAACTTTTATCACCTCCTGCTTCCCGGATCACGGGAGCAGATTCACCGGTAATTGCACTTTCGTCAATGGTGGCAAGACCTTCAATGATTTCACCATCCATTGGAATGATATCACCTGTTTCACAGAGGAAGAGATCGCCTTTCTTTAAGTGGGATGATGGAACGACCTTGATTTCATTGACAAATATTTCGCCTACCGTCTGTATCCATTTAGCAGGGGTCTCCTCTCTTGTTTTGCGAAGGCTGTTGGCCTGCGCCTTACCCCTTGCTTCGGCAATGGCTTCGGCGAAATTGGCAAAGAGCAATGTTGCAAACAATACCAGGAAGATAATAAGGTTGTAAACCAGGCTTCCCTGTGTACGTTCACCTGTATATATCCAGGCACAAACGGCCAGCATAATAATAGTACCGATCTCAACAGTGAACATCACTGGGTTACGGAACAGGATACGGGGGTTCAGCTTGATGAAAGACTGCTTAAGGGCTTCTGTCACCAGGCTCCGTTCGAAAAGTTTATTTGATTTATTTTTTGACATACGATCTTTTTAACTGCTACTTTAATGACTTGTTTACTTCATACCAAAGAACTCCGCAATAGGGCCAAGGGCCAATGCCGGAAAGAAGCTTAACGCTGCAATGATGAATATCACCGCAAATACCATGATGCCAAAAGTGCCTGTATCTGTTTTTAAAGTACCTGCGCTCTCGGGGATGTATTTCTTTTTAGCGAGGATGCCTGCAATAGCAACCGGGCCGATAATGGGAAGAAAACGGGACAACAGCATGACAACACCACAGGTAATATTCCAGAATGGGGTATTGTTGCCCAGGCCGGCGAAACAGCTGCCGTTATTAGCCGATGAAGAAGTGTACTCATATAGCATGGTACTGAATCCATGGTTACCGGGATTGCTGAGCCAGGCAGCATAGATGGCGGGATCGTGCGCACTGATATAACTTGACAGCGCAGTGGCTGATAAAATCAATAATGGGTGCAATAATGCAATAATAGCCGCGATCTTCATCTCTTTCGCCTCTATTTTTTTACCAAGAAATTCAGGGGTCCTTCCCACCATCAGTCCACTGATGAATACCGCAATAATGATAAAGACGTAAAAGTTCAGGAAGCCCACACCCACACCGCCATAAAATGAGTTTACCATCATTCCCAGCAATGCAAACATGCCTGACAGCGGTGTTAAACTATCGTGCATGGCATTAACAGAACCATTGGAAGTGCAGGTAGTGGTAATAGCCCAGAATGCCGACGCGGCTGAACCAAACCTTATTTCTTTGCCTTCCATGCTGCCAAGGTTTTGACTGATACCCATTGGGGTAATAGCCGGATTACCCTTCATTTCGTAATAGACAGTTGGTAACAGCAAGAGAAGAAAGCCGACTGTCATCACACCCAACACCATCCACGCAAACTTTTTTCTTTTCAACAGGTACCCCAGGGCAAAAACCATGGCCATCGGAATCAGTACAATACAGACATTCTCAATAATATTGGTAAAATAGTTGGGGTTTTCCATAGGGTGTGCAGAGTTGGCGCCGAAGAAACCACCGCCATTGGTACCTAACTGCTTAATGGCTACCATAGCGGCAACCGGCCCCCTCGATACATGCACTGTATCACCCTGCAGGGAAATGAACTGGTCTTTGCCTTTGAAAGTCATAGGCATTCCATTCAATAAAAGAAGCAGGGCCACCACCACTGAAAGCGGCAATAATACCCTGGTGCAGCTTTTTACAAAATAGTTGTAGAAGTTGCCTAGTTTATCGGTGGTTCTTTCTTTCATGGCATTGAAGACCACTGCGCAAACGGCCATGCCTGCACCGGCGCTGATGAACTGAAATAACATCAATACCATCTGACCCAAATAAGACACAGCCGTTTCGCCACTGTAATGTTGCAGGTTGGTATTGCTGATAAAACTTACAGTGGTATTAAATGCCAGGTCGGCCGTCATGCCCGGATTGCCATCCGGGTTGAGAGGCAGCCATCCCATATTCATTAACACGAACATGGAAAAGAGAAACCACAACAGGTTGATGGTAAGCAATGCTGCCAGGTGTTGTTTCCAGTTCATCTCTCTCTCCGGCCTGATGCCTGAAAGTCTGAAAAAAAACTGGTCAAGCGGATGTAATAGTTTGTCTGGCCAGGTTTTTTCTCCATTATATACTTTACCAATGTAACGGCCGAGTGGAATGGATAACAGCAGCAGCAAAACAAACATAAAAACGATACCAATGATTTCTGTATTCATAAAAGTGAGTTGTGGTAGTCGGTGATGGGTAAATTTTTTCGCGTTAGAACTTTTCCGGTTTTACCAGTACATAACAGAGGTAACAGAAAACCAGGATGGAGATGATGAATAATAATAACATAGTATCAGATTTTTTCGAACCAGTCAATGAATTTGAAAAAAAGACCAAAACCAGCGAGACCGGCGAGGATGAGTAATAGGGTTAACATGTGATTGCTTTTGCTAAAGAGTGCCAAACCTGTGCCGTAGCGCCTGAGGCCTGATACCTGATGCCTGGAATTTAAGCGTGGTGCGGAGTCTGGTACAAACAAGGGTTCAGACCGGCATGGCTTACCAATAAAAAACCCTTCCAAAATGGAAGGGTCCTTTATCAAAATGATACATTCCCGTCTCACGAAATATGGTATTCCTCAATTTTCCTGTACAAAGTGGTAAGCCCGATATTGAGCAACTTTGCAGCTTCTGTTTTATTTCCTTTGGTATGGTTGAGCACACGCTGTATATGGAGCTTTTCTACACTGGAGAGATCAAACGCTGAGAGCGGCTGGTGGTGGTTAGAGATTGGGCCGGTTTGAAGTTCGATGGGCAGGCTCTCAATAGTGAGTTCATTTCCTGTGGTGAGGATGACCGCTCTTTCTATGGCGTTTTTTAGCTCGCGGATATTCCCTTTCCAGTCGTGTTGCATTAATTGTTCCATGAACCCGCTGCTCATACCGGTTATTCTTTGATTGATCTTCTGTGCAAACAGGGTTAAGAAAAAAGCAGCCAGTGCGGGGATGTCCTTTTTTCTGTCGCGCAGTGCAGGCAATGTAATAGTGAATACATTCAGTCGGTAAAACAGGTCTTCCCGAAACCGGCCTGCCGTTACTTCCTCCTGCAGGTTCCGGTTGGTGGCGGCAATAACGCGTACGTCTACTTTGACGGCTTTTATATCTCCCACTTTAATGAACTCGCCTGCTTCCAGGAAACGCAGCAGTTTGGATTGCAGTTCAATATGCATTTCGCCGATCTCATCTAAAAATAAAGTACCGTTATGCGCTTCCTCTATTAATCCTTTCTTGTCTTTGACGGCGCCTGTAAAAGCGCCGGCTTTGTGTCCGAATATTTCACTTTCCAGTAATTCTTTGCTGAATGCGCTGCAATTGAGTGCTATAAAAGGTTTTCTGCTTCTTTTACTGCTATGATGAATGGCCTGTGCAAATACCTCTTTGCCGGTCCCTGTTTCGCCCAGGAGTAATACAGTGGCGTCTGTTGGCGCTACTTTCCTGGCAAGCGTAATGGCTTCCTGTATCAAGACTGAATTACCCAGGATGTTTTCAAATCCATAACGCTTGCCTACCTGTTTTTCCAATTGTACAATGCGTTTCTGAAGTTGCACCTTTTCAAACGCCCGGTAAAGCAGTGGTATGATCTTGTCATTGTCGTTTCCTTTGGTGATATAATCAAATGCCCCATTCTTCATGGCCTGTACGCCATCCTGTATGTTACCATACGCAGTAAGCAGGATGATTTCAACAGAAGGGTATTTTGGCTTGATGGTCTGCACAAAATCCACCCCGTTGCCGTCGGGCAGTTTTACATCACATAAGATCACTTCAACCGTTTCTTTATCAAGGAGCTTCTGCCCCGACTTCAGGTCGGGCGCCTCCAATACAGTAAAGCCTTCCAGCCGGATGATACGGCTGAGCAGGTTTCTCAGTTTGTCTTCATCATCTATCAGCAGCACTGTATTCACGAGAAAGGTTTGTGGGTTGATTGTTTGTGATTGTTTTACCGGAGTGTTATTGCCGGGCTTACATTATTATCAAGACCAACAGAGACTGCCAGTATTTTTCTGCCTTTTGAATCGGGAACCCTGTTCAGGTCAATGGCGGCAGCTTTGTCTGCCGTGATCACCTGTACAAGCTGCATGTTAACGAATGTTGGTGCTGCATCCATTGGCAGGGTGAGAATACCGAAAGCTTTTATTTTATCTTCTCCTTTGTATACCAGCTTTACAATATCGCCGGACTGTTTTTCCATTAAGGGTGATAGGGGTACTGAATGATCTATCCATGACATGGGTGGCACCAGCGCAGGATGGCGATAATAGTTGCTGCGCAGGCTGTCATTCCAGCCATTCGGATTCTTTTCAAATACTTTACTATTGAAATAAATACTGCCCTGGGTTGTGTTGTATGTTCTTAACTCCCGGATCTGCTGCGGAATTTCATTGGGGTTTCTCCAGGCTGCATTGGACCCTGCGCGGTAGATGCCATGACCAATATAAACCTGTTTGCCATAAGCGTGTTCATTCCACCATTGTAACAGGATATCATAGTCGGCCAGCTTGTGCCCGCGTTCCCAATACAACTGGGGTGCTACATAATCAATCCATCCTTTTTGCAGCCACAACAAAATATCGGCATACAGATCGTCATAATTGGTCTGGCCGCCTTTGGTGTCGCTGCCCATCGGGTCCTGGCTTTTGTTGCGCCAGATGCCGAAGGGGCTGATACCAAAACGCATGTGCGGCCTGGTGGAACGGATGACGTTGAATAACTCATAGATAATACTGTCGCAATTACTCCTTCTCCAGTTGTCTTTACTCATCCTCCTGCCATATTGTTCATATGTCCGCTGGTCTGGAAATTCTTTGCCGGCAATGCGGTAGGGGTAAAAAATAATCGTCCATGTGTATGCCATCCAGGTCATAACGCGTAATCAGGTCTTTGACCACACGAACAGTATGCCGCCTTACTTCTGGCAGGCCGGGATTGAAGTATTTTTTATCGCCATATACCAGGAACCATTCAGGATGTATCCTGGTTACATGCGAGGGTGAAACGGAGGAGCGAAGCATATTGAATACAGCCCTGTAAGGATTGAGCCAGGCATGAAATTCCATACCACGCTTATGCGTTTCACTGATCATGAATTCGAGCGGGTCATAGTAAGGAGAGGGTGGTAATCCCTGCTTGCCCGTCAGGAACTCACTCCATGGTTCATATTGCGAAGGATATAAGGCATCAGCTGCAGGCCTTACCTGTACAATGATGGCATTCATGCCATTTCTTTTGTGCATGTCGAGCAGCCTGATGAACTCAGCTTTTTGTTCTTCAACCGATAATGTTTTACTGCTGGGCCAGTCAATATTGTCAACTGTAGCAACCCAAACACCGCGAAATTCATAATTAGGAGACTGCTGTGCCCCGGCCTGCTTACAACAACAAACAGCAATAGCCATGCATAGCGTGAATAATTGCTTCATCTTACGAAGATAAAAATAGATTGGCTATCACAGCTCGCGCATTTTGTCGAGCAGGCTATTCAGTGCTTTTGCTTCCGTCTCAGTGAGGGATTGTAAAATATTGTCGAGTTCGGCATTCTTCTGATCAAGCCTGTCTAATAATGCCATTCCTTTTTTAGCGATGCTTACGTCTACTAAGCGTTTGTCTGACGGGCAGGTTCTTTTCTCCACAAGCCCTTTTTTTAAAAGACGTTCTACAATGCGACTGGTATCGCTCATTTTATCGAGCATTTTTGCCCTTATTTGTAAAGTGCTGAGCGGCTGGTGACAACCGCGCAGGATGCGTAGGATATTGTATTGCTGTTGTGTAATATCTTCCGGCTCCAACAGGCATTTGATCCTTTCATTTAACCAGTTTGCTGAAAAGATAATATTAATAGCCACTTTCTGGTGTTCGTTCCTGAAATGCAGTTGTTGTATATCTTTTTCAATACCCATTCTTGGTTGGTGGTTTGTTGTTGCTGGTTTATTGCCCGTTAGCGGTTGTTTTGAGAGTTGAAATGTACAAATTATAAATTCAATTTAGTCTTCCCACACAGTCAGACCCTCACTGCAGTTCGCACAGATGTCTATGTTTTTCCGGCTTGTGAGCAGCTCACGGCGAAATTGTTTGTAATTATCGTTATGCCAGGTCTCTTTAAAACTTTGTGTTGCAAGATTGCCCAGTTGGTGGGTGGCATCTTTATCGAAACAACAGGGAACAACCAATCCGTCCCAGGTGATCACGTTCGCATGCCAGAGTTTCCAGCAATGGTTGCCCAGTCCGCTTTTGACCTGCATTTGTCCGTTCTTGTCTTTTTTATAACGGCTGTATTTGTTGTTATCGGGGATGAGCCGGTGCGGATCATTTGCATAGTCATACACCTGTGCTGTTTTAAAACGAACCTGGTCAACACCAATCTCCTTACCTAATTTTTTCACTGCTTCAATCTGGTGCTCATTGGGCTTTACCACGAGGAACTGGAAGAAGATAAATGGCGTTTTGCTGTTGAGCGCTTTCTTCCACTTAACAATATTCCTGGCGCCTTCCAGCACTTTGTCGAGCTTGCCTCCCACACGGTATTGCTGGTAAACATCCTGTGTGGTGCCATCAATAGAAATAATAAGCCTGTCAAGACCACTCTCAACAGTTTGCCGGGCTTTCTCATCGGTGAGGTAATGTGCATTGGTGGAAGTGGCAGTATAAATGCCTTTGTCGTGCGCATATTTCACCATGTTCAGAAAATCAGGATTGAGGTAGGGCTCACCCTGGAAATAAAAGATCAGGTATAGCAACTCCCTATGAATATCATCAATCGTTTCTTTGAAAAAATCTTTCTGCAACATACCCGTTGGCCTGGTAAAAGCACGGAGCCCGCTCGGGCATTCGGGGCAACGAAGATTACAGGAGGTAGTGGGTTCGAAAGAAATGGAGATCGGGTAGCCCCATTGCATGGGCTTGCCGGTTAACCGGGTAAGCTGGTAACTGCCATACACTTTCAGCGCATTCCAAAAACGCCTGGGAGTGAGTTTGCTGCATAAATTGACGCTATCGTTCCAATTGAAATAAGCCATAAGGAACTGTAAAAATAGGGTAGAGTTGCGAAATGGCTATTTTTGCCACCCAGACAATCAGTTATGTTTAGAAAGAACCGGGTAGAAAGGCTGCTGTGGGTAGCAGTAATATTGGGAATAGCATGTTTAACGCTTTATTTTTTCCTTTATAAGCGATGGGAAAAAGAACAGGAGGACAAGGCAAGGTTCGTCCATTATACCGCTTTTGGCATTGATATCCCCACCGGGTATCATATTCACGGGATTGATGTGAGCAGCCACCAGGATGCCATCTTCTGGCCATCTGTTAAAGCAATGAAAGTACAGGAAACCCAGATGGGTTTTGTCTATATTAAGGCTTCAGAGGGGCTCAACGATGCAGATAAGAAATTCCGGCTAAACTGGGAAAAGGCTAAGGAAGCGGGAATGGTATGCGGGGCCTATCATTTTTTCTTAGCCACCAAGAGCGGCAAACAGCAGGCACAGAATTTTATTAACCAGGTGCAGTTGCAGCAGGGCGACCTGCCCCCGGTACTGGATATTGAGCAGTTGTACGGGGTAAAGCCGGAGCTGATGCGTGCAAGGGCCAAAGAGTGGCTGAACAAAGTAGAAGAACATTATGGGGTAAAACCGATTATTTATTCTTATGCTGATTTTTATGAACGCAACCTGGGAAAGGAATTTGACGACTATCCTTTGTGGGTGGCGCATTATTTCGAACCGGAAAATCCGCGGGTGAGCAGATCATGGACATTCTGGCAATACAGCGACCAGGGCAGGGTTGACGGAATCAGGTCGAGCGTAGATTTTAATGTATTTAATGGTGACTCCGCCGCGTGGAAAAAAATAATAATAAAGTAAATAGGAGAATAAAATAAATTAGTATAATTTAATATCCTAAAATCTGATTCCATGTTAGAAAACCTTGTAGACCTTGTTAAGCAACAAGCGGGTGATGTTATTGTCAATAACCCCGCTATCCCTAATGAAAGAAATGAGGAAGCCATTTCAGCTGCTTCCAGCTCTATTTTCGATGGCCTGAAAGGCGCGCTGGCGAGCGGTAATATTGCAGGCCTGACGCAGTTGTTCAATGGCAACCAACAGGCGGCATCAGGAGTTACCGAGCAGATACAGGGTGGATTTGTGCAGCAATTGGTGGAGAAATTCGGACTTGATCATGCACAGGCGGGCAATATTGCCGGTAGCCTGGTACCCAATGTATTGCAGCAATTGGTGCATAAAACAAACGATCCGAATGACAGCAGTTTTGACCTGAAGGGTATCATAGGTTCCTTATCAGGAGGAAAGGGAGGTTTTGCCCAGGAGCTTATGGACAAATTTGCCGGTGGAAGTGACCAGCAGGGCGGCGGGTTGCTCGGTAAAATAAAAGGATTATTCGGCGGGTAGCCAGGGTGGTTAAAGGGTTGTCTGTAGTGCACAGGGAATCAATGGTTTCAGCATAACTACTTTTTGTAGTGATTCCTTTAACATTTCATTGTTAAACCGTTGACATTTAGTTAGGTCTTTAATATAGATATTTGCATAAGCAACGCCGGACAAGCCTGGCGTATCTAATTTAGAAAGTATTAACAAACAAAAAAATCCGGTTGGCATTGAATTTGCGTTAATACTATCAGAAACAAGTTAAGTAGTCAATTTTCTCATAAGCAGTTAGTTTTGGTTGCGGCCCCGATTTCCATCGGGGCCAATTTTTTTATACAGGCTTATGCAGAAATCTTTTCCATCCCCACCAGAAAGCCAGCAGGCTGCCTGCGGTATCAGCCAGGATATCATATACTTCAAAACTGCGGTTGGGTATCCAGTATTTCTGTACAAATTCCATTGCAATACCATAGCTTATTACTGCCAGGGTTATGATAACCAGCCATTTCCTGCGTTTGTTGGTTTCCAGGTTGCTGTGCTTCAAAGGATAACTGAAGAAAGCACAAAGCAAAAAGAACAAAGTGATGTGAACCAGTTTGTCGAATTGCGGGATGCGTGAAAAGAACCAATTACTGGGCAAGGAAGAGCCAGGCAGACAGAGTAATACGGTGCATACGATCAATAAGCCGGCTGCAGGAAAAAAACGAACGACTTTCAAGTGATGTTTATTTAGGGATGTCTGGTTGAGGCGCGAAGATAAGCGGATTTGTTATCAGACTTTTCCTATTACCTGCATCTGTGATAAAGTTGGGGTTGGACTGCCACCTTTTTTCTCAAGGGTAATGGCAAAATTGGAAGCATTGGGAATATTCTTCATTTTGCAGAGCCCTGCACAGGAGCCAATCATACCTGCATCTACAGGCTTACCATCTACAATGGCCCAAAGCTGGTATTGCTTGTCCTCACCGGTTTGCGGAAGCCGGTTGGGCAGCAGGTAAACATCTTTTGTCTTGCTGTCCCAGAAAACAGTAGCGAGATTATTTTCCATCCCTTTCATTCCGGTTCCTGTCATGGATACTTTGATCATGGTCGGGTCACTCATGACCTGCATGCCCTGGTACATGTCCAGCACTTTGGTTTGCATGGTTCCGTTTTCGGCCATCAAACTATTTCTTTGTACGTAAAGGGCTTGGTATTGTTCTTTGGCAGCGCGGAACTGGCTATAGAAATAGACATTCATCGCAGCGCTTGCCAGCAGCAGTATAACAGATGCCGCTGCCATGTATTTCATCCAATTACGTGCAGGCGGAATAGCTACGATTTTGGCAGGGGAGGGTGCAAACTCACTGGCCAATGTATTCAGTAACTGTTGTTTCACATGGGACGGAGGGGGCACGCCTACGGACAAAGCTGTTTGCCTGAGTGAGGCTTCGAAGCTGTCAATGGCTTCCCTGACTTCAGGGTATTGACGGCTCATCTGCTCCAGTTCGGCAGCTTCCTGTTCGTTGGCCATGCCTAAGACATAGCTTTCGATCACACCACTTTCTATGTATGCTTTAATGTCCATTTATGATTTCATCAATGCTCTTAGTTGAATCAATGCGGTCCTTAACCGTGTTTTAACTGTTCCCAAAGGGATATCGGTCATTTTTGCTATTTCGTCCTGCGTATATCCCTGAAAATAAGCCAACTCGATCAATATGCGGTACTCTTCCTTCAGTTGGTGCACCACTTTTCGCAAACCGATCTGGTCGGTGTTGATCACTGCATTTCCTCCTGCCTTATATACGTCATCCGTTAATTCACTGTTTTGCCGGCTGTTATGATAGCTCTTGCTCCTGATGGTGTCGATCGACGCATTACGTGCTATATTAAGCATCCAGGTAAACAACCTGCCCTTGCTGCTGTCATAACTTTCAGCCTGCTTCCAGATCTTTACAAACACTTCCTGCAGCACATCACTGGCTAATTCCTGTTCCTTTACAATATTGAGGATAATGGAATGAAGGGCAGCAGCATAATGGTCGTACAGGTAACTGAATACATGCTGACTCCGTTGTTTTAGCAACAGCACCAATTCGGGTTCACTGTATTTTTGAACTAGTTCCAAAAAAAGGTATTGGCTTAAGTATAAGGTTGTGCCACAATATACGCATAATGCAACTGGCTGGATTTATTTATCCAACCAGCGATGCATAGGCATCATTATTCAACAAAGCTGCAACATCTGCGGGGTTGGCTACCGTCATTTTAATCATCCAGCCATCACCATAAGGATCTGTATTCACCAGCTCGGGTTGTTTTTCCAGCAAGCTGTTCACCTCGCTAATGGTACCGGTAACAGGCAGGAACAGGTCGCTCACTGTTTTTACAGCTTCTACAGTTCCGAAAACCTCTTCTGCATGGAAGGTTTTACCAGTACTGTTGATATCTACATAAACAATATCGCCCAATTCATGTTGCGCGAAATCGGTAATGCCAATGGTAGCGGTATTACCTTCTAAACGTATCCATTCGTGATCTTTTGTGTAACGCAATTCTGCTGGAAAATTCATAAAGCTTGGTTTAATAGTGCAAATATTGCATAAAAATTGATTCTTTTAAAAACCCTGTTGCTCAAAATACAAGAGCACATGATCTTTAATGAAGTTTTCCTGAACCGGCAGCGCCATCACAGGTAATTCTTTCACCTGCTGAAAATGCGGCCAGCCATCCTGGTCATGTCCCTCTAACACATAATAGCCACTTTGCGCCAGTACGGTGCATACGGCCACGTGCATCAGGTCCTGCTTCTGTTCCTTGGATATTTTTTCCTGCACAAACCCGGTTTCCTGCATGCCAATCAGGAATAAGACAGCTTCCAGGTCGGGTTTTTTACCAAAACGCTCCATCAATTTGGATTCCAGTGCCCACCAGCGTTGTTGTAAATCATCTGTTGCAAACATCATATTACAAAGGTAACCGGCCATCATCACCCGCCAAAAGTTATCTTTGCGGCAAATTGATCATTATGTTACAAGTGAGTGTATTGCGAAACAATATAGCCGATGTGAAAAAAAGATTAGCAGTTAAACATTTCAAACAGCCTGAACTGGTTGATGCAATTATTGCATTGGACGACGAACGCAAGCGGTTACAGGCCGAATTTGATCAGACACAAGCCAGGGTGAATGCGGCTTCCAAAGAGATTGGGAAACTGATGGCACAGGGACAAAAAGATGCTGCCGAAACGTTCAAAACAGATGTAGCGGGTTGGAAAGCAGCCCTGGAACCGCTGAAAGAACAAATGACCCGCGTGGAAAAAGAGCTGAATGATACATTGGTGTTATTGCCCAATCTGCCTGCTGCGCAGGTGCCGGAGGGGCGCACTCCTGAAGATAATGTGGTAGTAAGAGAAGGTGGCGCTAAACCTGTACTGGCCAAAGATGCAGTACCTCACTGGGACCTGACACGTACCTACAAGCTTATTGATTTTGAACTGGGCAACAAAATAACCGGCAGTGGGTTCCCGGTCTATACAGGCAGAGGGGCGAAACTGCAACGTTGCCTGATACAGTATTTCCTCGATTATAATACTGCGGCCGGCTATACGGAATACCTGCCGCCGTTTATGGTGAATGCCACTTCTGCTTATGCAACCGGGCAATTGCCCGATAAAGAAGGGCAGATGTATTATATGCCTGAAGATGATTTTTATATGATCCCGACAGCAGAAGTGCCTGTTACGAATGTTTACCGCGATACCATTCTCAGGGAAGACGATTTTCCCGTAAAGATGACGGCCTACTCTCCCTGTTTCAGAAGAGAAGCCGGCAGCTATGGAAAAGATGTACGCGGATTGAACCGGTTACACCAGTTCGAAAAAGTTGAGATCATTCAGATTGTTCAGCCGGAAAAAAGTTATGAAGTGCTGGATGAAATGGTGAGCCATGTAGAAAAACTGTTGCAGTCATTGCAACTTCCTTACCGGCTGCTTCGTTTATGCGGCGGTGACATGGGTTTTGCAAGTGCTATCACTTACGATTTCGAAGTATACAGCGCTGCACAGGAGCGTTGGCTGGAAGTAAGCAGTGTAAGCAATTTTGAAAGCTTCCAGACAAACCGTTTGAAGTGCCGTTATAAAGACGGAACAGGTAAAACACAGCTGGCACATTCATTAAATGGAAGCTCACTTGCGTTGCCGAGGATCATGGCCTGTTTATTAGAGAACAACCAGGCAGCCGACGGCATTCAGCTCCCGGAGGTATTGCATCCTTATTTCGGGGCTGAAAAGATTCATGTGTTAACAGCATAAATTATTTTAAGCAACAAAAGCGCCCCCTAGAAAGGAGGCGCGGGTACAACATGAGAAATAACAAATAGGTTACCAGTTGCTAAAGCGGATACCAATTGCATAGGGGAATTGTTCCAGTCTTGTGCTTTCTTTGTGCAAGCGGTTCAAACTGTAAGAACCGTATAGGCGAACGGGGCCCAGGCCTAATTCGCCTATGGCTGCAAGGCGCCAGGGTTCTAAATTAAAATCGCCATTGCTCTTTTGTTTACCACGCTCTGCGCTCACCTGCTTGTTGCGGTTACCCAGCATGTATCCGGCACTGATTCCTGCACTCAGGTTAAATCCCCTGTGCTTGTCGGGCGTTGGGTTGATATTGATCATGAAGGGAACCGTGAGGTAGCCAACGTATAATTTATTTTTAGAGAAACCAATGGAGTCATTGTACACGTATGGTATGGGGTCTTTGCGATAACTCAGGCGGCTGTCATACCGGAAATTGTACATCTCCAGGCCGAGGCCATACTTAAGGTTCAGGACATGCTTAACCACATTGAATTTCTGCATGAAGAGCCAGATGTTCACGTTGCTCGATTTGCCGTTGTTCAGTTTAAAACTGTTTTGATTTACCTGCCCGTCCGCCGCGCGTAATACTTTAAAATAACCCCCGGCCTGTGCAGCTGCATAGTCGGTATTGTCCCTGACATTAGCAAAGCCAAGGTCAAAAATGAACCAGTTGGTACTGATGTTCGTTCTTTTGGATGAACGCCGTTCTACCTTAAGATCAAAATGCTTGTCCCAGTCTTTCCAGATACCGCTATCATCTTTTTGCACCGGACTGCCATCTTTACTTTTTTTAATGATAATAAAATTACCCACTTTAACCGTGTCAGATTGGTGTGATGAACTGTCTGTTTGCGCAATACTTACTCCTCCCATTAATGAGACTGCCACCAAACATGCGAAATGTTTCATACGTGCTGATTTTTCTGGTTATTTCGGAGACCGGGTATTGTCTTCTTCCTCCCTTGCGGCCTTGCTTTTAAAAATACTGGAAGCCTTGCGGAAGAGACCGCGGAGTTTGTCTTTATTCAACTCAACAGAACCTAAATAAAGACTCTTGCTGTCATCATCGGTATCCAATTCTTTGTACACCGTTTGCTGTGCAATGCTGCCGGAAGCTGCATTGTTATCAATAGCGGGTGTTATAATGTTTTTAATATCTGCGGCGGTTGAGCGGGTGGTTGCCATTGGAGCGTTAATGGTATTATTCTCTGCATCGGCCCCTGTTTTCGTAGTAACAGCTTCTGCTGTCCTGCGTTCAGATACCATGTTCTGACTGTTTGCAAACACCTGGCTGTTATTGTCTTTATTAGTAACGGGCGATGCCTGTTTCGATGCTGTTGCCTGCAGGGTACTGTTGCTCAGCGCAGGGGTTATATCTACTGTGTTGTTATTGTTTTGAGAAGCCGGTTGAGGACGATCATTGCTATGGTTTGGCCCAACGCGTTGATTGGCAGAAGGCGTCGGTACGGCTGTTTTGCTAACAGCCAAATTTTCCAGCCTCCTGTCATTCCTTGGTAACGAAGTCCAGACCATCACTCCAAGCCCCATCACCGCGGCTGCTGCAGCTACCCTCCACCAACGGAGATAGACTACAGGTTTTTCAGCCTTTGCTGTTCTGTATAAAGATTGCTTATCGGGGAACGCAATGGTTGTTGCTTCGAGTTTGGTTTGTTGCAATGCAATAAAATCAGCCTGCAGGTCAGGATGTTGCAATACAAAGGTTTCTACTGATTGGTTTTCAGTAGTGGGTAGTTCATTATCAATATAGGACAGAAACTTTTCTTCATAATTGGTAAGATCAATAACCTGTGAGCCAGTCTTATACAGACGCTCTTTGTTTGCGAACCGTATGCTTTCATCCGGGAATAAGAGGGTTTTGCGCAACATGTCCAGCTCTGCAGCAAGGTCAGGGTTCTCCTGCACAAACTGGTCAACAGCCTGTTTTGCTGCAACAGGCAGTTCCCCGTCTACATACAGGAGAAAAAACGCTTCGTAATTATGTCGGTTAATTGTTGTCACTGATTACACGAATTACAGAGATTATACAATAGTTATAATACATTTTCCGGGCTTACTAAATAATTCCTGAGGGTCAGCCTGGCACGGTGCAGGTAAACTTTTACCTGGCTTTCATTCAGGTTCATGATATGGCCGATCTCTTCATAGCTGTAGCCTTCATAGTCTTTCAGCATCACTAAACTTTTTTGTACTTCACTCAGCCGGTTCAGGGCTTCCATCAATGTTTTTCTGGAATTGCTGCTGGGCTGGTGTTGTATGCCGCTGTCTTCCTTGAATTCCTCTTTCAGTTGTATTCTTCTGACCTTCCTGATATGATCGATCATTTGATTATAGGCTACGGTGAACAGGTATGATTTGGATTTGTCATGCTGCACAACCTCCCTGTTCAGCCATAGTTTCTCAAATGCGGTCTGCACAATATCCCTTGCATCTTCTTCATGGCGAAGATTCTTCACGATAAAGCGGTACACGTTATCGGCATATTGTGTTACACATTGGTTGTACTCTTTCTCAGTCATTAACAGTCTGTGGTTTGTAGTCCGCTGGTTAATATACGTTTGAGCGGCAACTATGTTACACCGGAAAGAAAAAATTGCTGCAGCCTAATAATCGATCACCTGCTCCTGTATGGTTTCCGGAATCGGCCTCCATTCATATTGCTGGTTCCGGAGCTGTGGTTCAAAGCCCGCTTCACGGATGGCATCCTGCATGGTTTTATACGTAAAACGATGCGGAGCACCGGCAGCGCTTACCACATTCTCTTCTATCATGATACTGCCAAAGTCATTGGCACCGGCATGCAGGCAGATCTGCGCCGTTTGTTTACCCACGGTTAACCAGCTTGCCTGTATGTTCTTCACATTAGGAAGCATGATACGGCTGATGGCGATCATCCGGATGTATTCATCGGGTGTTGTCAGGTTGTGTACCCCTCTGATCTTTGCAAGCAGGGTATCCACATCCTGGAAAGTCCAGGGTATAAATGCAAGGAATCCCTTTGCGTCTGCTGGTTTACGTTTTTGTACATCGCGTAGACGGGTAAGGTGTATAAAACGTTCTTCCAGTGTTTCCACATGTCCGAACATCATGGTAGCGCTGGTGGTAATATGCAGTTTATGGGCTTCATGCATGATAGCCAGCCATTCATCGGCCCCGCATTTGCCTTTTGAGATCAGCCGGCGTACCCTGTCCACCAGGATCTCAGCCCCCGCACCCGGTAAGGAATCGAGGCCGGCTTCCTGCAAGGCTTTCAATACGTCGTGATGGCTCATTTTTTCCAGTTTGCAGATATGTGCCACTTCGGGTGGCCCCAGTGCATGCAGTTTCAGTGCAGGATACTCCTGCTTTAACTGGCGGAAAGTACGGGTATAAAAATCGAGCCCCAGTTCCGGGTGGTGCCCGCCCTGCAGCAAGAGCTGGTCGCCTCCATAACGCAGGGTTTCTTCGATCTTCCTGCGATAAGTAGGCATGTCTGTAATATAGGCTTCAGCGTGACCGGGAATACGGTAGAAATTGCAGAATTTGCAATTGGCAATACATACATTGGTGGTATTGACATTACGGTCGATCTGCCAGGTTACTTTTCCGTGTGGCACCTGTTTTTTACGCATTTCATCCGCCACATACATCAGTTCTGTGAGCGGCGCCTGCTCAAATAAGAACAGCCCTTCTTCTATCGAAAGGAAGTCAGCATCCAGTGCACGCTGGTATAAATCTGCTAATTGCATGTCCACACATTTTAGGAATGAGCTGCAAAGGTAGGGTGATATAACTGATTGCCGTTGTACCGGCAAAATGAGCCGGCTGGTCATTGATTTCTGCCGTTCGTAGGGCGATGGCGACCATTGCACAGATTACCATGCTGGTATTATTATTTATGCTTATATTCAATTCAGATGAAAAGAGCCCATCTTGCCATGTTGTTGCTCCTGTTGTGCCTCTCCTATGCAAAGGCACAGGAAGAGTTTGTGGCACCCCAATCACACTTCATCACCAAGCTTCCATTTGTTCAGCTCAGTGGGGGCATCATTATTATCAAAGCATTGGTGGACAATTCTGCTGATTCGCTCAATTTTGTATTTGATACCGGTAGTGGCGGTATATCCCTCGATTCGGCGACTGCCCGCGAATTGCAATTGAAGCTGGTACTGAGCGACAGAACGATCCGGGGTATTGCGGGCATCAGGACGGTAGAGTTTGCCTATAATCATACACTTATGCTGCCCGGGTTAAAGGTTGAACACCTCGATTTCCATATTAATGACTATGACCTGCTGACAAGCGTTTATGGGGTAAAAATAGACGGTATCATAGGGTTTAGCTTTTTGCGCCGCTATATTGTCCGCATTGATTATGATAACCAGGTACTGGAAGTATACTCCCCCGGCGTATTTAAGTACCCGAGAGGGGGGCATATGTTAAGGCCCGATTTCTCAACCCTGCCTTTGCAGCACGCCATGGTTCAAGATGAAAAATCTATTCAGAGCCGGTTTATTTTCGATACCGGCGCCGGGCTTAATTTTTTGCTGTCGAAAGACTTTGTTGATGACAGTGCTTTTTTAAAGAAGAAAAGAAAGTTTTATAACACACAGGCGGAAGGGCTCGGAGGAAAGAAGCTGATGCAGATCACCGTTATTAAGGAAGTGAAAGTAGGTTCCTATAAATTCCGGAATGTGCCCATTCACATATTTGAAGATGATTTTAATGTGACTTCCTATCCGTTATTGGGTGGTTTGATAGGAAACGACCTGATGCGCCGGTTTAATGTGATATTCAATTATCCTGAGAAATGTATATATATCAAGCCGAATAATCATTTTAATGAACCCTTTGATTATTCCTATACCGGCCTGGGTATCTACTTACAGGATGGTGAAGTGCGGGTTGTTGATGTGATTAAAAACTCGCCGGGTGAAAAAGCCGGTTTCAAGCCGGGCGATATCATTTTCTCGGTTGAGTCCAATTTCTCCAAAAATATCCAGGTGTACAAGAATATTTTTCAGAATGCCCTTGGCAGGGTGAGGGTGGTCGTATTCCGCGGAAATATGCCTATGGTACTGACCATTAATATCAAGGACATAAGGAGGTGATTTGTGATGTAGGATTTGGTGATTTCTGATTTTTTAGGCGACTGAACTACGCAATATCCTAATTTGCGGCTTCTTTAAGGACTGTTATGATTCAATTTAACCGATTTGTTTTAGCTAATGGACTAAGGGTTCTGGTACATGAAGACCATTCTACACCGATGGCGGTGGCAAACATCATGTATGATGTGGGTGCACGGGATGAAAACCCCGCCCAAACCGGTTTTGCACATTTGTTTGAACACCTGATGTTTGGCGGGAGCATTAATATACCCGATTACGACGAACCGTTGCAAAGGGCAGGTGGAGAAAATAATGCTTATACGACCAATGACCTTACCAATTACTATTGCCAGTTGCCTGCCGAAAATATTGAAACAGCTTTCTGGCTGGAAAGCGACCGCATGATGAGCCTGGCATTCGGCGAGAAGAGCCTTGCCGTACAACGCAAAGTGGTTTGTGAAGAATTTAAGGAACATTATATCAATAAACCTTATGGTGATGTATGGCATAAGATGCGCGAGCTGGCTTATACACAGCATCCTTATCGCTGGATGACTATTGGAAAAGAACTGAGCCATGTTGAAAATGCAAGGATCGAAGACGTCAGGGCATTTTTCTTCAAACACTACAGGCCGGTAAATGCAATATTAGTGGTAGCGGGTCATGTTGAAACGGAAAATATCAAACGATTAGCGGAAAAATGGTTTGGCGATATACCGATGGGTGACAAGTACGAACGTAACCTGCCTGTTGAACCCAAACAAACAGCAGCAAGACATTTGGACATATATGCCAATGTACCGCTTGATGCTTTTATCAGAACATGGCACATGGACAACAGGTTGGACAAGGGATATTATGTTGCGGATATGATCACGGAAATATTGGGCGGCGGCGGATCATCGCGGCTGTTTCAATCACTCGTGAAAGAAAAAAAATTATTCTCTAACCTCGATTGTTATCATTTTGGCAGCATCGATGCAGGATTATTGGCTGTTGAAGGAAAACTGGTAAAAGGTGTGAAAATGGAAGCGGCAGCAAAAGCAGTGGATGAAGAGATAGAAAAAATGAAAACGAACAAGGTAAGCGACGCGGAACTGCAGAAAGTAAAAAACAAGACAGAAAGCGTGATTGCTTTTGAAGATATGAGTATTATGAGCCGCGCCAATAGCTTGGCCATGTATGAGCTGTTAGGCGATGCACAACTGATGAATACAGAACTGGAAAAATACCAGGAGGTAACTTCAGCTGATATCCTTGAATACAGCAAAACCATCCTGGATGAAGCCAACAGCAATACGATCTTCTATTATAGCAAGGAGGTGGTATAGTGTATGCACCGTTATTGATTAACTGTTTTTTAACTGATTTTGTAAAGAGAAAAAGGAAAAATGCTGAATAGAAAAGAAGCGCCGGAAATTGTAGATGCCGTTGATTTCAAACTGCAACTGAAACCATGCGACCGTTTTACGCTTGACAATGGGGTATCGGTATATGCGATTGATGCAGGAGCCGAGGAAGTGATCATGGTGGAATGGGTTTTTTATGCAGGTAACTGGTATGAGCAAAAGAATATTGTAGCCGCAACCACCAACTTCCTGCTAAAGAACGGCACCAGGCAAAAGAAAGCTTTTGCTATCAATGAACACTTTGAATTTTATGGCGCCTACCTGAACCGCCAGTGCTATAATGAAACAGCTACCATTACGCTGCATTGTCTTACCAAACACCTGCACCACCTGTTACCGGTTGTAGCTGAGCTGATAACAGAAAGCATTTTTCCGGAAGAAGAACTGGCTATTTACAAACAGAATCAGAAACAAAGGTTAGAAGTCAACCTCAAGAAATGTGATTTTATTGCCAACAGGCTGATCGATGAATATATTTATGGGTTTCATCATCCATACGGGCGTTATACTTCTACACTAGATTATGATCAATTGCAGCAGGATGAATTGAAAGTATTTTATAAGCGTTTTTATACAGAGGGAACATGCATGGTGTTTGCCGCCGGTAAGCTGCCAGCAGATATGCAACAGCAATTGAACCAGGTTTTTGGCACATTGCCTTTAAACAGGCAGTCATTGCCGGATGTCATGTTTAATTTACAACCGGCAGAAGAAAAAAAGTACAACATCATCAATGATGCAGATGGGGTGCAGGGAGCTATTCGTATAGCCAGCCCCTTCCCCAACAGACACCATCCTGATTTTCCCAAAGTGCAGGTATTAAATAATATATTGGGTGGATTTTTTGGATCGAGGCTGATGAGTAATATACGGGAGGACAAAGGATATACTTATGGTATCCATAGTTACCTGCAAAATCATATACATCATAGTGCCTGGATGATCAGCACAGAAGCAGGCCGGGATGTATGCGAAGCAACTATCGAAGAAGTGTACAAGGAGATGGCCATATTGTGCAATGAGCCTGTAGCGCAGGAAGAGCTTGACCTGGTGCGTAACTATATGATGGGATCATTGCTTGGCGACCTTGACGGACCTTTCCAGGTCATTGCCCGCTGGAAGAATTATATACTCAATAACCTGGATGAGGCTTATTTTTATCATAGTATCCAGACCATTAAATCAGTTACAGCGGATGAATTACAGGCACTGGCAAAAAAATACCTGCTTCCCGAAGCATTCTATGAATTAGTAGTCGTATAAGGCTGTGATATCAGTAAGAAAATACTATCTTGGATCAATAACAGGTTATCAATTATGGGAAAGTTCTTCACGAAGACCATTGCCACCGCGGTAGCTGTACTGGCAGCAGCTTATATCCTTAAAGGGATACATGTAGACAGTACCATTACTGCATTGCTTGTAGCAGTGGTATTGGGACTGCTGAACAATTTTGTGAAACCCATCCTGATCATACTGACCATCCCTATCACCATTATTACATTAGGATTGTTTTTACTGGTGATCAACATACTCATTGTAAAATGGGTAGCAGTACTGGTGCCCGGTTTTACAGTAACCGGATGGATACCTGCATTATTCTTTAGTATAGTAGTATCATTATTTACCGCCATTATTGAAGGCATCATCGGCACAGGCGGCGGAAACCGGTCATAGTTCAGTCAGTAGTGCTTTTACTTTTTCGCTGATGAGGTCCCTCACCTGGTTAAACTCCCGGGGCTCCATGTGTTTGGGATCGGGTATTTGCCAGTCAACAAACCTTTTTGCAGGCATCCAGGGGCAGGCATCACCGCAACCCATTGTTACTACTGCATCGAATGGAGCAAATGCTTCTACCTCCTGCAGTGACTTACTTTCATGCAGGCTCAGGTCGTAACCCAATTCTTTCATGGCAGCAATTGCTTTGGGGTTTACGATACCGCTTGGCTTACTGCCGGCACTGTAAGCTTCCACGCCGGTACCGCCATGGATCAGCGCAAATGCCTGGCTCATCTGGCTGCGGTTACTGTTTTCTACACAAACAAAAAGGAGTTTCTTTTTCATTGATTATAGGGGTTCTGGTTTTTTAATTACAACAACCTGGTGTGCAGCATACAGTTGCTTCAGCTGCAGGTTTTTCTGCATACACTGTAACACTGTAGATACCGGCATTACTTTTTCTGAATGATTGTATTTCTTCCTCAGAAAAATATTTCAGCAAGATATCATCCGGTAATAAAATGGTTTTTTCTTTTTGTACGGTTAGGTTTTTAAAGCCGGTAGCAGCGATCAGCTCCAGGTAAACTTGCTTTTGAATAGCCCCGGCAACACAACCGGCATACATTTCGGTGGCTTCTTTGAGTTTAGCAGGCAACTCGCCTTCCAATACAATATCGGAAATGCTGAAGTGACCACCGGGTTTCAATACCCTGTAAACCTCTTGCAATACATTGAATTTATTGGGAACCAGGTTGAGGACACAATTGCTCACAACTACATCAGCCACGTCAGCCGAAACGGGCATTTGCTCAATATCGCCAAAACGAAACTCCACATTATTATAACCAAGTTTCTCAGCATTGGCCCTGGCTTTTTCAATCATCTTTTCTGTAAAGTCAATACCAATGACCTTGCCCTGTTCACCTGTAATGGTACGGGCTATAAAGCTATCATTGCCGGCGCCGCTACCCAGATCAATAACGATATCACCGGTTTTGATCCTTGCAAATTCAGTAGGGAGTCCGCAACCAAGGCCAAGATCGGCAGCTGCATGATATCCAGCCAGGTGCGCATAATTGTCTGCCATCAGGTTATATACTTCATCACTGCAGCAGCCGGAGCCGCAGCAGGAAGAAAGGTTCTGTTCGCGGGATTGGTCTGCGATCTCACTGTATTTTTCCTGAACCAATGTTTTCAGTTCATTTGCTGTTTTCATAGCTGGTGATTTATAGTTAACAACAAGCTTTTGTGTTTTGATCTTTTAGCTTGTTGAATAAAGAAGAGAATTCGGTATTGAATTTTTCAAATGCTTTCCAATTGATACAATAACAGCTACGAGGCCCGTCGATAGCACCATCGATCAATCCGGCTGTTTTCAATTCCTTTAAATGCTGCGATATGGTAGACTGGGCCAATGGCAGCACTTCAACAATCTCCCCACAGATACATTCGTTGCGTTGCGCCAGTACTTTTAATATTGCAATACGTGCCGGGTGCGCCAGGGCTTTGGCGAAAGCGGCGAGGTCCTGTTCCTTTTTTGAAAACTCTTCCTTTTTTGGGGTTGCCATTCTTAATCGTTTTTATGCGATAAGACAAAGGAACGGTATCTTTTGGTTATATCGTATGAATACGATTAATATTTTTACCTGTAAGGCCCCTAAAAGATACCAAGGTAACTGCTGCCGTTTATCAGCTGAAATGACCGGTTATAGAACTGATTCATTTGCCATTGGTTAATAATATATTGATTATCAATAAATTAAGCTTAACCAGTTATTGTTTGCTACCTATTACTAAAAAAAACTTAGTACTATGTCTTGCATAGTACCAAATAATTACCCATCTTTGTGTTGTCAAAGCGTAACAATCATTCAAATACTTTTAATAAACAGATCATGAAGACTCAAAACACAATCTTCCTTGCATCACTCAGCAAAGCCGATGTTGACAATTTAACCAAAGAGGTAAAAGAGACAATTGCCACAGGTATTGCCCCGGTAAACCAAAAAGCTGTTTTCAGCGCAGCGGATTACTGGAACCTGCAGCGTATAAGGAAGAACAGGACAGGCAGAAGATACCTGGTAGCATAAAAAAGGCTGCCGGGCCAACAGAATTCATTTAATCACAACAGCCTCCTTTCTTTCGTAAGTACAGAAAGGGGCTTACAAAAACTCCGGATATGGACATTCAGAACACACAGAGTCAGATGCGAAAGGGTGTATTGGAGTTTTGCATTTTATCCATCATTCGCCAGGGAGAAGTTTATCCCAGTGATATTGTGGATAGGATGAAGGCAGCCAACCTGTACATCCTGGAAGGCACTTTGTATCCACTGCTTACCCGATTGAAAAATGCAGGCCTGCTAACCTATCGTTGGGTGGAAAGCAATAGCGGACCGCCACGTAAATATTTCGTGATGACGGATAAAGGCTTAACCTTCTACGGCGAGCTGGAGCGAACCTGGCAGGAATTAGCCGACGCAGTACATGCTTTAACCCAACCCCAAGAAAATCCGGCATCCGGAGAAATCCAAACCCAACCTTAACCACCAAAACAAGAACAGAAAATGAAAAAGGTAATTAATATAAACTTCCAGGGCAGGGTGATTCCTATAGAGGAATCAGCCTACGACATGCTGAAACAGTATGTGGAAAGTTTGCGTAAGTTCTTTGCCAATGAGGAGGGACGTGATGAGATCATCAATGATATTGAAGGGCGTATTGCAGAATTGTTTGGCGACAACCTGAAAAAAGGCAGTACCTGTATTACAGACGAAGATGTAAACGGTATTATCGCAAGCATGGGCCGCCCTGAAGATTTTGAAGGGGAAGAAAGCAAGGTACATGCGCAGTTAGGCGGAGAAGAAAAGCATCAGCAGGACACTGGGGCAGCTTACCAGCCTGCAGGAGACACTCCGCGCGGCCGTTTGTACCGCGATGAAAATGATAAAATACTGGGTGGTGTATGCAGTGGCCTGGCCAGCTACCTGCGCATTGACCCTACCATCGTCCGTCTCGTGTTCGCACTCATCACTTTTGGTGCGGGTACCGGTATCCTGCTCTATATTTTATTGTGGATCATATTACCTTCCCGGCCATTGATCAATACTGCTACTTCAAAACGGTTGTATCGCAACCCGGATGAAAAAGTGGTTGCAGGTGTAGCCAGTGGCCTTGCAGCTTATTTTGATATAGCAGTATGGATACCGCGCCTGATTTTTGTACTGCCGTTGGTAGTGGGTATCATCACGTCTATATTCAGAAATGCGTTTTGGTTCGATTTTGATCCATTCCCGGGTATTGTATTCGGCTCATTTGGGGGTACACTCTTTGTAACCTATGCCATATTATGGGCTGTGATCCCTGAAGCAAAAAGCGCTTCTGATAAATTAGAAATGCGGGGCGAGAAAGTAGACCTCAATACCATCAAAAATACCATCCAGGAAGACCTCGAAGGGTTTAAAAGCCGGGCCGAGAAATGGGGCGGTGAAGTGAAGGAAAAAGCCCAGCAGTTTGGGCAGGAATTTGGACAAACCATCAAACAGAAAGGCCAGCAGTTTGGAACCGAAGCCGGCCATGCTGCCAAAAGAGGCGGCGGCAGGATCGTAGGCGTCCTGGGTATCATGTTCAAAGCTTTCTTCCTGTTCCTGGCTGGTATCCTCGCCTTCGCATTGTTGGTAGCATTACTGGCATTCATGGTGGCCGGTGTGGGTGTTTTT
>JBHAFM010000035.1:0-11320 GCA_041856175.1 Sediminibacterium sp. | reverse complement strand
TTCTTTTAGTTCCTTTATTTCCACTGCTGGGCTTCCTGATCAATGGGCTGGGAAGAAAGTCCCTGTCAAAATCACTGATCGGTACGATCGGTAGTGGTGTTATACTGGCCTCTTTTGTGGTAAGCCTGTTGCTCTTCTTTGACGTGAAAAGTCATGGTGCAACAGTTACAACCCTGTTCAACTTTATCAGTGTTGAAAGTTTCAACGTGCCATTTGCATTCCAGGTAGACCAGTTGTCAACAATTTTCTTACTGATCATTACCGGCGTAGGTTTCCTGATCCATCTATATTCTACTGCTTATATGCACGAAGAAGAGAGCCAGCATTACGGCAGGTATTTTGCCTACCTCAACCTGTTTATCTTCTCTATGCTGTTGCTGGTACTAGGAGCCAATTACCTTATCATGTTCATTGGCTGGGAAGGTGTTGGATTGTGTTCCTACCTGCTCATAGGCTACTGGTTCAAAAATGATAACTATAATTATGCGGCTAAGAAGGCATTTGTGATGAACCGCATTGGCGACCTGGGTTTCCTGTTGGGCATATTCTGGCTGTTGCTCCGGCTGGGTACGCTGAATTATGGCGATGTGTTTGACAATGTATCCAGACTTAGCAGCTTTGATATCACCGCCATCACCCTGTTATTGTTCGTGGGAGCCATGGGTAAGAGTGCACAGATACCTTTGTACACCTGGTTACCCGATGCAATGGCTGGCCCAACACCTGTATCAGCGCTGATACATGCTGCTACCATGGTAACAGCAGGTATCTATATGATTGCACGCAGCAACATCCTCTACACGCTGGCGCCTGCTACACAGACCTTTGTTGCCATCATCGGATTGACAACAGCCATCTTTGCCGCTACCATAGCGCTGAAGCAAAATGATATTAAAAAAGTGCTGGCTTATTCAACCGTTAGCCAGCTGGGATATATGTTCCTCGGACTGGGTGCAGGCGCTTATACCGGCGCGGTGTTCCATGTGATGACACATGCTTTCTTCAAAGCATTGCTGTTCTTAGGCGCAGGCTCTGTGATACACGCTATGCACCATGAACAGGATATACGCCATATGGGCGGACTGAAAAAATACATGCCCATCACTCACATCACTTTCCTGCTGGCCTGCTTAGCTATTGCAGGTATTCCACCCTTCTCGGGCTTCTTCTCAAAAGATGAGATACTGATGGCGGCCTATGCGAAAAACCCGGTGTATTATTTTGCAGGATTGGGCGGCGCTTTGCTAACGGCTTTTTATATGTTCCGTTTATACAGCATGACCTTCCTCGGTAATTTCAGAGGTACGCATGAACAGCAGCATCACCTCCTTGAGAGCCCCGCTGCGATGACCATTCCCTTGATCGTACTGGCTGTTCTTTCTGTGGTGGGAGGTTTTGTAGGCATACCTGAAGTGTTTGCAGCAGATGCACACAGCCTGGAACATTTTCTGGCGCCCATATTTGCAGGATCAGCAAAACTTGCAGCACATCATCATATGGAAGCCTCTCAGGAATACCTGTTCATGGGAGGTTCTACAGTGGCTATCATCCTGGTGATCCTGTTTGCAGTGAACAGCTATAAAAAATACCAGCTCAGCCAGGAAGAAAATACCGGTATTGCCAAAGTACTGGAAAAAAAATGGTATATCGATGAACTGTATGATGCTGTTATTGTACGTCCATTGAATGCCCTGGCAGGGTTCTGTAAGAACATTGTTGAAAAAAGCGGTATCGATGGTGCGGTGAATGGTGTGGGTAAATTAGTAGGGTATGGTTCAAGACAGTTGCGCTTATTGCAAAGCGGCCAGGTAGGTAATTATATATTGGTCATGGTAATGGCCATGGTGGTATTTATATTGGTGTGGTTCAATGATGCAACCATCATGCGTTTTTTTAGCAAAATATTTTAAGATGATTCCTGTTTTACTCATATTGATTCCGTTGCTGACGGGCCTCGCCAGTTTCTTTGTCAGAGAAGAGCGCAGCGTTAAAGGTTGGGCATTGTTTACATCGCTGATTACATTGGCCGTTGCCATAACCGGCAACTGGTTTTACCCGGCTAACCAACTCTCTTACGACGCGGCCTGGCTACCCGGTTTGGGCAGCCGCTTTACGTTAAGTATGGATGGAATGGGCAAAATGCTGTGCCTGCTCACCGCTGTTTCCTTCCCGGCCATCTTTGCCGCAACTTCTAAAAACACGTACAGGAATCCCGGAAGCTTTTATGGGTTGATGCTGCTGGCCCAGGCAGGATTAACAGGTGTATTCGTTGCAGCGGATGCTTTGTTGTTTTATTTTTTCTGGGAGCTGGCATTGATACCCGTTTACTTCCTTTGTTCCATATGGGGCGGGGAGAAAAGGATCGCCGTTACGTTTAAATTTTTTGTGTATACTTTCCTCGGTTCTCTGCTCATGCTGGTGGGAATACTGGTCGTTTATTTCCACACGAATGACCAGTCTTTTGCCTTGCAGTCGTTCTACCAGGTGAAGCTTAGCGCTGCACAGCAGGGATTGGTCTTCTGGCTCTTTTTCATAGCATTCGCTATCAAAATGCCGGTATTCCCTTTCCATACCTGGCAGCCCGATGCATACGAACAATCGCCCACAGCCACCACCATGGTACTGAGCGGCGTGATGGTAAAGATGGGCATCTTTGCAGTGATACGCTGGCTGGTACCTGTATTCCCGGAGCCGGCTGCACATTTTAGTCACCTGATCATTATCCTGTCGGTAACAGGTATGTTATATGCATCACTGATCGCTATCAGGCAGGATGATATCAAACGGCTCATTGCCTATTCATCCATTGCGCATATCGGCCTGATGAGTGCAGCGATCTTTGTACATAACAGCGTAGGACTGGAAGGCGTTATGATACAAATGTTCAACCATGGGATCAATGTTATAGGATTGTGGATTGTGATTGATGCCATAGAACAACAACTTGGTACCCGTAAGTTCAGTGAGCTGGGAGGACTGGCAGAGAAAGCGCCTGCATTAGCTATATTGTTTACAGTACTGGCCCTGGCAAATATTGCATTGCCGCTGACCAATGCCTTTATTGGCGAGTTCCTGATGTTCAACGGCCTGTTCCGGTACAACATGTGGATAGCTGCAGTGGCTTGCATCAGCATTATCCTGTCGGCTGTATATACGTTGAGTATGGTGCAGAAAATATTTTATGGAAAAACTTCTGCGGCCACATTTCAGGCGGGAGAAACAAATAAAAATGTACAATTGGTATTAGCCATACTGGTTGTTGTTGTAATAGCATTCGGCGTATATCCTCAGCCTATTCTTGACCTGACTAAGGATACCGTGCATGCGATTTTGAAATAATATTATTATGAACGCGATTATACTTTCAGCATTATTGGGTGTGGTGATGATGTTCAGTGGCATCCTCACTAAGAACGGATATGTTTTTAAATACATAGCAGCAACAGGTCTGCTGTTACTGCTTATTGCCAACCTGCTGCACACTTACGGTATATGGAGTGTACACGTTGATACGCGCGGTATGCTCAACTTTAATAAGTTTGGGCTCTTCTTCAATTCCATCGCCTTTACTGCCACATTGATCTATGTATTGCTGAGTGGCAGGGATATTGAAAAAGCAGGCGTGAATGGTGCGGAGTATTTTGCACTGATCTTCTTTGTCCTTTGTGGCGTAGGCATCCTGTCTTCTTTCAACGGATTACTGATGCTGTTCCTCGGTATTGAGATATTAACCATTCCCTTGTACATTTTGACCGGTGCAGATAAACGCAACCTTAAAAGCAATGAAGCCTCGCTGAAATATTTCCTGATGGGATCATTCTCTACAGGTATCATGCTAATGGGTATTGCGCTGATCTACGGCGCCACGGGCTCTTTTGCCATGCTGCCGCCAACGACTGCGCCCAGTTCCGGCGTTATCAATGCTCCTTTCTTAGAGGTAGCGGGTCTGTTACTGTTGTTTGTCTCCATGGCCTTCAAAGTATCTGCAGCCCCTTTTCATTTCTGGACACCCGATGTATATGATGGCGCTCCTGCTGTGTTCACTTCATTCATGGCCACCATTGTTAAAGCTGCCGGCTTTATTGCATTCATCCGCCTTTTTGAAGGACATACGGTAGTACTGGGGCCCACCTGGAAAATATTGGTTGCTTTCGTGATCATCGCCACCCTGCTCATCGGTAATATCACTGCCGTATTTCAGCAGAGCGTAAAACGGATGCTGGCTTATTCAAGTATTGCCCAGGCTGGTTTTATGCTGTTCGCCCTGTACAGCGAAAACGACCTGGCGAAAGAAGGCATTCTCTTGTATACGGTAGCGTATAGTCTTGCTACCATCGGCATCTTTGCAGTATTGATCAAAATGAAGGATTATACCTTTGACGGATTCAACGGGCTGGCAAAAAAGCAGCCCACACTGGCATTGGCCAATACCATCTTCCTATTATCGCTCTCGGGCATTCCTTTAACAGCAGGCTTCTTTGCTAAATACTATATGCTTGCTTCCGCTGTAAAAGCAGGTGGTTCTTTATGGCTGGTAATTACTGCGGTGCTGTTTGCTGCTGTGAGCGCTTATTATTATTTCCGCCTGATACAAGCCATGTATTTTAAAGAGGGAGCCGCTGAAACAGAGGGAGAGATCACTTCGGGCTTTAAAAGCGGGTTGCTGCTGCTGGCTGCCCTGATCATCCTGGTGGGGGCCCTTCCTTCCCTCGTATTGAATTGGTTCTACTTTTAACCACTCCTCCTGATTCTTAAAGAAGAGATGGACTTTCTCAATTATCTTTATTGGATAGTTGCTGAAATATTGTTGCATGACAATCCTTGACTCCCTTTCACTGGCATGGCGAACGGTGCGCAGTAATAAACTGCGTACAGGCATTACTGTGGCTATTATCGCTTTTGGCATTATGGCCCTGATAGGCATCATTACCGCCATCGAAGCCATGAACCAGAGTGCCAGGGAAAGCTTTTCCTTTATGGGTGCTAATGCCTTCAGTGTTCGGTATAAAGATGCCAGGATAAGGGTAGGCGGCGGAGGGGGTAGGGAGTTTAAAAAAACGATTCGCGGGCGAAAAGAAAAGAAATCCAATCTCAACAAGGCAATACGCAAAGAAGAAGCCGAAGCTTTCAAAGCTGATTTTCATTTTGCAGCTTCCCGGGTATGCATCTACAGGCGGGGGCCTAATTCGCAGGAATGCCGCTATGAGGATAAAAAGACCAATCCGCAAATCACCCTGTGGGGAGGGGATGAAAACTATCTTGCGGTGAATGGTTATTCAGTGGAACTGGGGCGAAACCTGAACCAGCTTGATATTGAAAGCGGCCGCAACGTGTGCCTGCTGGGCAGCAACCTCGTAACAAAACTGTTTGGCGATAAGCCGGAGAGAAGCATTGATAAGATCATCCGTGTGGGCAGTATTCCTTACCGGGTGGTTGGCGTGCTCAAAAGCAAGGGCTCCAGCGCCATGATGCGGCAGGACGATGTGCTGATCACTTCCTACACCAATATCAGGCACCTGCAGAATGCCAATCCTTCTTATATGATCGGGGTGATGGTAGACAATGTGAATGCGATGGATGCTGCCATAGGAGAAACCACTTCTGTATTCCGCGCCATCAGGAAATTAGAGCCGGTGGAGGAAGACAATTTTGTCATAGAGAAGAGCGATAAAGTAGCTGAAATACTGTTGGGCTTTTTAAGCAGTATCACAGGTTCCGCAGGAGCCATTGGGTTGATTACCCTTATCGGCGCTGCTATCGGGCTGATGAATATTATGCTGGTAGCTGTGAATGAACGTACCAAAGAAGTGGGGCTCATCAAAGCCATTGGCGGTAAAAGCAGTAATGTGCGCCAGCAGTTCCTGTTTGAAAGCATGATCATCAGTTTATTAGGCGCTTTATTTGGCATATTCTTGGGTGTATTGATTGGCAATATTGTTGGCATTGCGCTCAAGACGGGATTTGTAATACCCTGGATGTGGGTCATCACCGGCATAATTATCTGCTCTGCGGTAGGATTGGCAGCCGGCATTTATCCGGCAATGAAAGCAGCACGGCTAAACCCGATTGTTGCCCTTCGGTATGAGTAGTTTTTAAGTTGCAGTAAATACTTACTGCCTGTGCTTAAAATATAATTTCAGTTGCTCGTTGATGTAATACTTAATATCTTCTTCTGCAAGATGTGCCCTTAGCCATCCATAGGAAGGCCGGTACTGTTGCATGAAATCCTGTAAGGCTTCTTCTTTTAACCCGCTGTATTGTTTAACCAACCGTTCGGTAAAGCGATAATCTATATATGCTTCTTTTTCATTGGACTCATAAAAAGCCAATGCTATTCTTTTTTGCTGTTCATGTTTTGAAAAGCGACTGATATTTAGCGCAATACCCGCCCCGGAATTGGCCTGGGCCACTGTTGGAATGGTATAATTGCCGATGTCTTTTAAGAAATCAGCCCTTCTTTCCATGCTGTCCGACTGGTATTGGGTAAGGCCCTTTGCAGTAACGGTGACATTCCCCAGGTCTCTTAACAGGGGTGAGAGGATAAGCGCAAGCGTATCACGCAACAGGTAATGGGTTGTGTACTGAATGGTATCAAAATGATAGCCAACGGCAGCAAACGACAATACCTGGTTAACAGATACATCTATTTTAAACCTGCCGGCACTGCTGGTCATCACAGTCTTACCAGTGTTCATGTTTCTCACACTTGCCAGTACAATGGGTTCATGTGTAATGCTGTCGCGCAGGTAACCCCATACGGCAGGTTGCTTCTGGGCAAAGGCTGCAATCGACAAAGCAGAGAGCAGTGTGGTGATGAGGATACGCATATTGCCCTATCGTTGTATGATGATTTTCTGGGTATAGGTTTTTTTATCGTGTTGTATTTTCAATACATAAACTGCTTCACTGGTACTGTTGAGTGTTATTTGTTTAGCAAACTTACCTGAGAAGCCGGGATAGGACTGGGTATAAACCCTTTGTCCCGATGCATTGAATATATCAATCCCCAGGTCGCCCTTTGCGGTTGTTTCGAAAGAAAGATTGAATACGCCATTATTCGGATTAGGTGATACGCTGAGCTTGATCTCCCTCGCAAGCACTTCGGGAGGAAGCGCAGTGATAGCCACCTGAATGGTGTTGGATGTTTTCTGGCATCCGAATGCGTCGGTTGCTGCTGCTTTATACGTACCTGAATTGACCGGTTTATATTTCTGCGTGGTGGCGCCTGGTATGGCCGCATCATTCAGGTACCATTGAACACCCGTAGTAATATTACATACCAATGAATCGGCCACCTGGCTGATCACCGGCGCAGGTGCATCTGTTACCACAACCGGGGTGCGGTCACTGACACAGTCGCCGGTATTGATCTTGGTGTTGTAGAAGAAATAATAATACTTCTGGTAAAAATTAGGATCAGTGCTGTCTTTGGCGCTGTTTCCTGTGATGGACATAACGCCGGGTATGCTGATCGGATAAGTGCTGGTACCTGCGATATTGTTATTCCTGAAAATAGTAGCGCCACCCTGGTCGCACTGCACCAACAGGATATGATCACCGGTAGGGATCACCGGCAGGTTGAGTAAGTAAACAGCACCTGAATCATTGGCAGGGTTGCCGATCACAGCTCCCGGTGCAGGAGTAGGATTGGTAGGCACCACATTCAGTGTAGTCGTTGACAAAGGGGTATAGGTAAACGAACCATCAGTAGCATTCATGCTTACGATGGTACCAACCGTCATTTTAATGGTACCCGGGTTACCGATATAAAGCCTGGCGCTTTCTATCAGGAGCGGCACTTTATTAGTGAACGTAACATAGTTGCCGATAAAGTTATTATAGCCACCCTGCGGGAATTGCATTTTGTCAGCAGGGCCAATGGTGCTGTTTATTTCGGTACCTAAGTAAAAAGTGTTGTTAGCAGGAATAGTAGTAGCTGTTATACTGCGGCCATTTGCTAATGGTTTATTATCGGTTGGTGATACGTACCAGAAATAATTTGCTGATGGATTAGGGTTGTTCACTTTAAGGTATGCGGTATTGGCGCCGCATATTTCGCCGGCACCTGAGGGACCGCCTGGTTTTGGACTGATGCTGACAGTAGTGGTAAGGGTGTTATTGGCCGGGTTCTGATCACCGGCAAGTGAAGCTGTGGCAGTAATGGCGTAATTGGTGCCAGCTGTTGTTACAAAAGGCGTTTGTATGGTAAAGTTAACAGCGCTGCCAGCCTTCACAACCCCTTTGTAAGTGCCGTTCAATGTTACTACCGTTATTCCATTATTCTTTACATCTACGGTTACAGGTATATTGGATTGGTCTGCTTTTCCATAATTCGTGAGTTTTACCGTCAGGTATTGCTCCGTATTGGCACAGTCACCGGCTCTTGGTGATACCACTTCACTGAGGCCGATATCATTGGAAGCACTCACTACCCTTATCCTGTAATCCTGCGTTTCACCTTTCTGGTAACCAGGATTGCTGCAGGAGCTTACGTCAGTGGCGTTGGCAGTTTCCTGCAATACTATGCGCATGAGGCTGAGGTTACCAACAACTAACTTAGCTGGTGTAACAATATTGGCTTTAAAGATGTCGCCATTATTGAGCGGCACCACGCTGGTAGCCACTAATTCGCCTGAATCAGCAAAGCTGCCATTGTTATTATAGTCGATGAATACCTTCACTATTTTTTGCGCATTGGTTCCGTCTGCACTGCCCACTTTAACGGCAAGTGCAACGGTTTGCGACGGTTCTATATCGGCTACTAATTTGGTATTGTCAGTGTAAGTCGTATAACCCGGAGGATTAGCCAGGTGAATGGTCTGGAAACTGACACTGTCGATACGGCTGCCTGCATTGCTTGCAGGTGCAGATGCACAATATGCGCTGCCCCCCACACCACTCACTAATAAAGAATAGGCCTGTGAACCCCTCGCCAGGGTTCCCTTGTGCTTCACAACAATGGTATAGGTTTGCCCGGGTATGGTGCTGTCCACGTCTATCCGCTCCATATTATCAGTGATATTGTCACCGGGCACTGCAGCAGCAGAGGGGATGGCGGGATTCAGTGTCCAGGGCATATAGATCTTACTGGTTGCCCTGATACGCAGGTCAAGGTCATTAACTAATTTCTTTGTGCGGTTATTCAGCACATTCACACGATCTACATCGCCCTTTATATCTGTCCAGCAAATGGTTGCTTTCAGCGGCCCTTTGCCCGAAGCAATAACGGGGATAACAAGGGAATCGCCATTGTTCAGGGTGTTTTCGTATAGCAGATGTGCACTGGTACCGGCATTGCCACTAGGAATGGCAGCTGTCATCACGGCCGCTCCTTTTTCAACATTCAACAGGCCCCAGCCGGATTGATAATTGGGTCCCGGTGTAGTGCTTGCCGCATCGGTCGTATGAATGGCTAAGCCTTTCAGTGTAGCAGCGCGCATAAATGCGGTCGAACTGTTTTTCAGCTTGGAATAATATTCCTGCAACAGCATCAATGAGCCGGCAGCATTGGGGGAAGACATGGAGGTACCGCTGTAGGCGGCATAACTGGTCGTAGATGCCGCAGTGGACGACAGTACATTCACCCCATCTGCCACCAGGTCGGGTTTGATACGGCCATCATCTGTTGGTCCCCAGCTGCTGAAGCTGGTCAGCGCTACATCAGACGCCTGGTTGTATCCGCCGGGCAATCCGCCTACTGCGCCTACAGTTAAAATATTCTTGGCATTGCAGTCGGTAGAGATGATATCGTAGCTGTCGTTGTTACTGATGCCATCGGGTCTGTTACCGGCAGAAGCCATTGCCCCGGTACTATCGTACCTGAAATAAGGCGAGCCAACAGCCGGGCCGTTTTCATCACGCTTATTGCCCGCAGATTTTACAATGAGGTAAAAGGGTGCATTGTAGGTGATAGAATCAAGCGCCTGTGCTTGATCGTTGTAATAGCCGAATTTATAATCTTCCTTGTCATTATACCTGCCATAGAACTCCCACCTGTTTTGCGAGGAATTATAATACCAGCCGGCTATATTGGAATAAGAGTGATTGGATAGCAGCAGACCTGCTGCCTCTCCGGCAATTGTCGTAAGATCGCCCTGGAAATTATAGGCAATGATGCCCGGAAAATCATAGACCATCCCTTTGGCGCTTGGGTTTACACCCTTGGCAATCATGGTGCCGGTAGTATGAGTGGGATGATCATCATAGGCAAACGTACCGGTTTCTTTCCAGGTGATGCGCCCGGTGAGTTCCACATGCGTATCCAAAGGCCGGCCACCATCCCAAATGCCTAATTTATTTTTCAGATAGGCCGAACTGCCGCTGAGGTTGAGTCCCGATGCACCGCCCGGCCACAATTGACTGGCCCTTGTAGTAGCGGCGGCAATGGTATTGTTTTGTGTGGTATAGTATAAAGGGAGGCCGAATAGGTCCATGCCCACTAATACAGCACTGGCATTATTCCTGCCGGTAAAAGTTAATGGCCAGCCTTTCTTTTTGGCCATCACCAATGCCTTGTTGTAATTATCATAATCACGGATCTTATACCCGCGGGCAGTCTGTTCAAGTATGGTACCATTTGTAGTAACCTGGGCCTCTGAGATGCCCATCAGTCCAAAAACAAGTGTCAAAGAGAAGATGATTTTTTTCAACATAGCCAGTTTTAGGTTTAGCGCGGCCGAAAGAATTGTTCCGTTCTTTCAGAATGATGACTAAATTTAGATACTTTCAGGGTTCAAATTGAAGTATGAAGCAGATTCTTTTTTTTGTTTTTAGCCTCTGTTTAACAATTGTGGCCTGCTCATCCGGTAAAACCACGAAATCACAGCAAATAAAGCAGGGACTGGAAGGGCGCCTCCTCCTCGAAACAGGTAACCGCATGCCCATGAAAGGAGCCCCGCCATACCAACCCAAAGGCATCCGGGATTCGGTATTCGTTTATGAACCCACCAATACCTCGCAGGTTGCCAGGGTAGGCACTTCTCCAATATATACGGCCATTTATACCAAACGGGTTGCTTCTTTAATGACAGACAGTACCGGTGGGTTCAGGGTTGCATTGCCTGCGGGTTCTTATTCTTTATTTGTGAAGCAGGGCAACCACTATTTTGCCAACCAGTTCGATACTGCCAACAATATTGCCTTAATTACGGTTGAGCGCAGGAAGCTCACCAGGGTTAATATTACCGTGAATTCAGGGGCTACTTATTAGCAAACAAGGTTATCTTTGCGGCGCAGTTATGAATTTGAATGTGTTGCTGGAGCAGTATCAGAATAACCCCCACCTTTTTCAGCTGGCGGACAGGCTTTCTTTTGCCGATCC
>JBHAFM010000034.1:0-6952 GCA_041856175.1 Sediminibacterium sp. | reverse complement strand
TTTCAACACAGTATGGTACCAGATATTGGAAATAAATTATCGCCAGATACTTTTTAAACCTGCATAAGTTAATTTGTTTATCAAAACCTTATCATCCGATTGAAGATAGATCCGGTGATAAGGTTTATTCGGAAAACATACTGCTGTCATCACAGTCAATCCATTATCAGCAAATAATTCTACAGAGCTCTCATCTATAAATAGCGTAACATCCATTTTTCCTTTCTGTACGAACCTGGGCGCCGTATGCTTTTTTCCAAAATCTTTCTGAAAGTCAGTCTTGCCAGATTTGGTCCGGTCTATATAATACTGGTTCTGCGCTTTACTGTATCCAATGATCATTTCTTCTCCCAGCTCATTGGAAAGCACTACCGAAAAATCTTTTGCATTATCTACGCTCAGGTTGATGCGACAGGGAAATGAAATGGTTTTTGTTTTTTCAGCCAGATCAACCCGTTTGGTAACCAGAACATTTTGGACAATGGTTGACGTTGACTGGATCTGATCCAATTCCTGCACAGGTTGAGAAGCAACCAATATATCTTTACCAACATGCTGCAGTTTTAATTCCCTTGGAATCGTCATGGCATTTCTCCACTTCTCTGTGGGTACTTTATTGGCATACAGCCAGTTGCTCATCCAGCCTAAAAATAGTTTCCGCTTCCCTGTATTGGACCAGGTAATACCTGCATATTCGTCCGGCCCGTAATCCAGCCACTTTGTTTTCGTATCAAATGGCGTAAACCTGTTCCCATCAAAATCGCCCGTGAAATATTGGGTGGCTGAACCCCCATTGGGCCCGCCCGGGTTCAGATTGACAATCAATACCCAGGTCTTTTTGCCTTTATCGTCCAAGCTGAACAAATCGGGGCATTCCCATACGCCCCCATGTGCGCCTGTTTCTTTTCCAAACTCGCTTTCTTTCTTCCAGTTTTTGAGATCAGGGGAGGAATAAAAAGTTATCCTGTCTTTCGTCGCTAATGTCATGATCCACTTTTGCTGCGGTTCATACCACATCACTTTGGGATCGCGGAAATCAGTGATACCTGGGTTCTTCAGCACAGGATTGCCTGCATATTTTGTCCAGGTCTTGCCATCATCCAGGCTATAGGCTAAGCTTTGGTTCTGGTAATCATTCCTTTTTGCCTTTGCACCAACTGGGTTGTGATGGGTAAAAATAGCCACCAATGGTGTCTCCCCGTTTTTTGCAAACCCGCTAGTATTGTTTTGATCAACTACGGCACTGCCTGAAAATATATACCCGAGGCTATCAGGATATAAAGCAATGGATCCCTGCTGCCAGTGAACCAGGTCTTTACTGGTGGCATGTCCCCAATGCATCGGACCCCAAATGGTACTGTCCGGATAATACTGAAAGAACAAATGATAGGTGCCTTTATGATACACCATTCCATTGGGGTCGTTCACCCATTTTTCTTTGGGAGAGAAATGGATTTGAGGGCGATGCATTTCATGGTATAGTTCCTGGGCGGCGGATTGTTTGACCAATCCGCCGGTTATTAAAACAACTGTTGCAAAAAAATATTTGATCCGATTCATAAGGAAAAATTAGTTTTTAAAACTGCTCAGTATCCAGGATTTTGTTTATACAAACCATTGGTAAATGTGATCTCAGATTGCGGAATGGGCAGGTATTCATCCCTTCCTGCTGTAAATTTAGCTGTTGCCAAAAAAGGCCTCCTTGTTTTTTCTACGGCTATGTAAGCATTCAGGGTCTGCTCAGCAATTCCCCACCTTACCAGGTCAAAAAACCGTGGTCCTTCAGTTGCAAATTCCAAACGCCTTTCCCATTGCAAAGCCTTACGGGCGTAGTCCTGGGTCCAATTGGCAGCAGAATATCCCTGCACATTATAATTGGAAGGAAAAGTTCCATCCGCTTTCTTCAGTCTTCCTGTACTTGCTGCTGCCCTTGCCCTGATTTGATTGATAATGGGCAAAGCATTATCCTGTTGTCCCAATTCAATATACGCTTCTGCCTGCATCAGTAAAATATCATCATACCTAAGAATGTCCTCATTTTTTGCAGTGCCCATAAATGGCCCGAGTTTAAAATAAGATGAACTTGATGCCAGTTGCTGGTGGCGCATGGTATGGAAATTACCATAAACACCTGGATCCCGAACCCAACTTTTACTAAAGGGTTTGGTATTATCATATTTATAGGGATGCCCGTCTATGCCCACTGTATGATCAAGGCGAGGGTCTACTGTTACAGACGTTAAATCTACAATGCCGTTATTGAATGTGTCAAAATTCGGCAAACCATTAGCATCAGTGGTGTGGGCATTGACTAAGTTTTGACTTGCAGCATGAAATCCGCAGCATCCATATTGAGGCGCTCCATGTGGGTAATTCAATCCATCTTCAAAGCTCAGCCTGCCTGCTGTTGTACCATCATTAATAGTGAACTGGATAGCAAAAATAGATTCAGGTCCGTTTTCAGTTTCAGGTAAAAAATTATTCGCAATATCATTGCTTAACGAATATTTGCCGGAAGAAATGACTGCCTGTGTTAGTGCAACAACTTCCTGTAACCTGTTTTTATTGATATTGGTTACTTTATGATTGTCATCCTGTTCATACGCCTGGTACAATCTTAATTTTGCCAGGTATGCCTGGGCAGCTAATTTATTAGCCCTTGCAAGTTGTGGCTGGGATACAGGTAAATTGTCAATTGCATATTGAAAATCGGCTGCTATTTTATTCCAGGCATCTTCATTTTTCAACGTATTTGAAACTTTCAGAATATCCTGGTCTGTAGCATTTTCATCAAAGATTGGAATATTCTTATACAATAGTTTCATGACAAAATAACTGTGTGCCCTTAAAAATCTCAATTCGCCCAACCGTGTTTTTTTTGCAGGAAATTCGGCATCAGAAAGTGAATTAACAGCCCTGAGCGCCACATTTGCCCTGGAAATGGATTTAAACAGGTTTTTCCAGGTACGGGAAACAAACCAATCCATTGATGGTGAAACCAGGTTATAATGTTCCATTGCATCTACGTCACCAACATCGCCGGTACCACCTCCGCCTTTGTAGGCGTCATCGGAGCGAACGCTTCCATACGCCCAATTACTGTAGATGGGTCCTATCATATCCCCATTTCCAATCGCAGAATAAGCCGCAGTAACCAATCCCTCAATGGCAGTAGGGGATTTTAAATCTGCAGATGACAATACCCCTGTTGGATTATAGTCTAATACTTTTGAACAGGAACTAAAAATTAATAGTCCTGATGCAATTAAAGTTGTTATTATTTTGGTTTTCATTTTGATTATTTTTAATTCGTTAAAATGTTGCATTAACGCCAATAGTAAATGTTTTCGGTATTGGCACAGGATCAAGACTGATTCTTTCCGGATCCGGGCTTAAATATTTCTTGCTTTTGATCAGGAATAAATTTTCAGCCATCGCAAAAAAGCGCAGTCTTGAAAACACAGCTTTGGGCACAATATTGTATCCAACCTGGATATTGCGCAGTTTGAAATAAGACGTATTAACGATAAAATAATCAGATGTGCGGCCTTCGTTGTTATTGTCTTTAAGTGTTAATGCAGGAACAGAAGTATTGGTGTGTTGCGGTGTCCATGCATCAAAAACGCCAGGCCCTACATTTTCCCTGCTTTTCATCAGGTTGTTGAAAAGCGTGTACACATCAAATCCTGACCTGCCACCTACGCCTGAACCAAACAAAGACAAATCAAATTTCTTGTAGCTCAGATCAACTCTTACGCCGTATTCCAGGGCAGGCAGTGTAGTACCTATCCAGGTTCTGCTCAAATCATCAATCTTTCCACTTTTGTTAACATCCACATAACGAATTCTGCCTGGTGCAGCGCCAATCTGTTTTGGAGCAGCGTCTACTTCTGCCTGGGATTGGAAAAGACCGTTTGTTTTATAACCGAAAATATCAAACTGAGAATGGCCAATGATGGTATTAACCAGGTTGCCTGGGTAAGCCGGGCGAACATTTTCAGGTAAACTTGTGATCGCATCTCTGAAGTGTGCGAAATTAAGCGTTACATCATATTTGAAATCCCTTGCTTTCTGGCTTTGATAACCTATCACAAATTCCCAGCCTTTATTGCTTTTTGACGCACCATTCACAGCTTTAGATTGCCCTTCTCCCAAAGCTGATGCAACAGGCGGTGTGATCAAAATACCGGTGGTATTCCGTGAAAAATAGTCGAAAGATCCGTGTACCCTATTGTTGAGTATGGAGAAATCTATCCCTGCATTGACTTCATCTGTAGTTTCCCATTTAAGCGCAGGGTTAGCCGCCTGGGTTTGAACAAAACCGGAAGGTAGTGTCCCTGTATTGGCACCAGATAATGAGTAAGCCGTACCTATATTCATATATTGCTCCCAAAATCCACCTACAAGCTGTGCCAGTGTGGTTCCATACCTGGTATCAAAGAGTCCAAAACGGGCCAGGTCGCCTATTTGCTGATTACCTACACGACCTACTCCTACCCTTACTTTTAACTCAGAGAAAAAAGTATTGTTCTTCATGAAACCCTCTTTGTCTATTCTCCAGCCTATAGAAGCAGCCGGGAATATACCGTATTGGTTTTCTGATCCAAACCGGGACGAGCCATCACGGCGAATTGTAACTGCAGCTAAATATTTATTGGAGAAGTTATAATCAAGACGTCCAAATTGAGAGAACAAACTGTTTCCTGTTGATCCGCCGGTAACCGTAGTATTCCCGGTACCTGCATTCAGGGTAAAATAAGCTTCGGTTTGGATGGCGTAACCTTCCTTCTTGGTAGTCTGGAAATCTAAGCTGGTTTTGATATACTCCGTACCCAATAAAAATTTAAAATGATGGTCCTCTTTCAAATCCAAATTATACCTTAAAGTATTGGAGAATGTGGTGCTCAAAAAATGGTTTTGATCAAAGAACAAACTGTTTGTCGTCCGGTTTAATGCACCTTCCGAGAAGGTTGGCGTAATAATCTTATTCAGGTAATTGGCATTATCGGCGCCAAAATTCGATTTGAAAAATAAATTTTTGATCGGCTGTATTTCAACGAAAACGTTACCGAAAGTGCTCAACCTGTTCGCATTATTCCATTTTGCCAAATCCTGCATGTGCAGCGGGTTATTTCTGTCAGAATAACCAGCGCCTAATTCACCTGCATAAGTAGTTCCATCTTTTTGATAAACAGGAATGGTAGGTGCCAAAGTAACAGCGAGGAATGTAGTCAGTGCCCCTCCAAGATCTCTGCTGGTTAACCTTTCATTAGAATTCGTTATGCTTAAATTAACACCAAACGTAACCTTATCATTAAAAGCACGTGTTAATGCATTAATGCTCCCATTCATACGTTCGTAGCCGGTAAACCTTAACATGCCCGTATTTTTAAGATGCGCAAAACTTATTTGCAAAGAAGAGTTCCTGTTACCTACTGAAGCTGTTAAACTATTATTTGTTACAATACCTGTTTTATACATTACATCCTGCCAGTCTGTATTACCAGCGGGTGTATTGGGATCGCCACCAACAAATGGCTGAAGGGTTACGCTGTTTAAAACCGGGTTGGTGAAGTCTTTATTCCAATCGAATTTGTAAATTTCACCATATCCGGCTGCAGGATCCTGTTTATCGTTAACCGAGGCCTGCCACAATGCTTTACCTCTGTCTATCGAGTTCAGCATTTTAAAGCGCATGGATTTTTCTGACTGTATGGAAGTACTGCTGTTGAATTGAAATTCAACTTTCCCGTTTGTATTCCCACCATTTTTAGTGGTAACAATAATAACACCATTGGAGGCACGGGCACCATAAATTGATTCTGCAGAAGCATCTTTCAGCACCTGAACCGAAGCGATATTGGCAGGATTCAGGTTTTGAAATACTTCCGGCCTTGTAGTAGGTATACCATCAATAATATAAAGCGGGTCATTGTTACCCAGCGTATTTGCTCCACGGATTAATATTCTGTTGGTAGATCCATTTGGCGAACCATCTTTTTCAATATACAGACCAGCTACCCGGCCTTGCAAGGCCTGCATGGTATTGCCGGAACTATTGTTTTTGGCAGGAGCAAGGTCCACTACTGCCACCGCTCCGGTCATATCTTGTTTTCTTTGCGAGGTATAACCTACCACGACAGCATCCTCGAGTTCTTTTACAGCATTCAATAAAACATTGACCTGATTGGTTCCTTCAATTGAAACTGTTTTAGGATCATAACCGACAAAACTGACTACAATCGTCTTAACTTTTTCAGGAACAAGGATACTGAATTTACCACTGGCATCTGTGGTAGTTCCTTTTGAAACCCCTTGAAGTATGACATTGGCGCCAGCCAAAGGATTATTCGTACGCGCCTCTCTCACAGTTCCTGTCAACTGTTTTTGGGCGTTTGCATATTGTAATGCCGTAAACATTACAATAAAGAATAGCAAGCTTTTTTTCATAATTTCATTGTTTAATTTTGGTGAATCCTTAGCAATGGAAGCGTTTTTATATTTCGTTTTAATGGTTGAGGTTTAATTTGTTCATAATGGCAGTTTTAAATTTGAAAAATTTGTTTCGGTTTTAGGTAGCTGAAAGGTTTTAAGAATGATGTTTAAGGTGCTGAACAGATCCGCTTTTGATCAATGCATTGATTTCTTCCACTTCGTAATCCGGACAACCACCTGCATAAGTGGCAATCAATGCGCCTAATGCGCTTGAAAATTCCAGGGCTTCAACAGGACTGGCCCCCGCCGATAGCTTAACCAACAGTGCCGCCAAAGAAGCATCTCCGCTTCCAATCGTATCTGTTACTTCCACTTTGAACCCGGGATGTTCATATAATGTGCCTTCTGTATACAGCATAGATCCCTGGCTTCCCTTAGTAACGATAATACTGGGAATATTGAATTTGTTCTGCAGGACTTTTATGCGGTCTGTATGGTTTTTATAACTCGTGAACCA
>JBHAFM010000033.1:0-9996 GCA_041856175.1 Sediminibacterium sp. | reverse complement strand
ATATTCAAATCCAACATTGAAAAATTACTCCTCGAAGTTGACAATCTTAAAAAGCAGCTATCACCAAATCAGCTTGAATCAGCAAACAAAATTTCAGCGGTGGCGTCATCAATTTTTAGTGAATTAAGTTTATTCAAATGACCAGTCTATAGATGAACCACAGAGTAACGAAATACAAGCCATTTCAGCCCGTCCTTCCTATCAAGGCAATTGAACCAATCAAACATATACCCTTGATTCTACCAATCAAGCCGATCAACCCTATACACCCAGTTAGGAGCGTATAGCCACCCCGACGACTTGAAATCATTGATGGGTAATGCTGATACTGGAGATCTTTGACCAATTAGGGAGCTTACCGATTGGTACTCCATTGTAGGCATATTCACTCAACATCGATTTTAGTGCGCCATAAGTTTCGATGTTAATATTAACTCCGCTTAGGTCGCTTAATCTGATTGTGATCCCGGCCTCTTCGCCATCAGACGCGTAATAAATTGACTTGATTTTGATCTTATCTTTAAGGCCTTTAAACGTGGTACCAACAGGAACACCATTGAGTTTATATCGTCCATTGTACAAATTTATTGCGAAAATCCTACCCTGATTAAAAGTCACCTTTGCGAATTCCTGGCCTGAAACTGCACCCACACGCGCAATTATGCCAACGGTTTCTTCCTCACCTTTGTGAAATTCCTTTTTCATTTGCGTACTTGAAAAGGCCGACTTGAATTGTTGCACGTTCATGCCCAATTTCAAATTTCCGGCTCCTTGGCTTGTTATGTCCTGCGCACACAGATTGGATGCGATTATGGCTATCCAAAACATCAAGCAGAACTGTTTTAGTTTATTCATGGTTGAGGATTGATTGATATTGTTTGATTTTACGTATGGCTCTGGCTATTATCATTTGGATTTGCGATAGTTTGCCCAAGATTTGGAATTCTCGTTCTGCTCAAAGACTATAGATTCCGGAGCATTCTTACACCGGAATCTCTATGATTACCTGATCCTGAAAGGTGCTCATTTTATCAATGGCAAAAATGAACTGTTTCCCATTCCACAATCACAAATCGGCCTGAGCCGACAAAACGTCAGCGACGCCTTAAAACAGAATCCGGGATATTGATTCGAAATATCATGAATAAAAGCCACCGGAACACTTTATCTTCCGATGGCTTTTATTTCACCGATCTTAAGAAATAATCCCATGTTTTCATTCAGCAAGTCATTTTTTTATCGGTCTCTTCAAACCGGTTTAATCTTCTTTGTATGCAGTTATACATACGCCCAGGGGTTCTTAAAAGCCGATGGACAAAAAATTGTAACCGGCAAAGGCGAAAATATTTTATTAAGGGGCATCGGGCTGGGCGGATGGATGATACAGGAAGGTTACATGCTTCGGCTGGAAGGAGAAGGCCAGCAGCATAAAATAAAAGGCCGGATTGAACGGCTGATCGGTGAAGACGATACCCAATCTTTTTATCATCAATGGCGGAAGAACCATGTTCGTAAACAGGATATTGATTCGCTGAAAGCATGGGGTTTTAATTCCGTTCGGTTGCCTATGCATTTTAACCTGTTTACACTGCCGATTGAAAAAGAACCGGTAAAAGGAAAGAATACCTGGTTAAAAGGAGGATTTGACATCGTTGACAGCCTGTTGAACTGGTGTAAGAAAAACAGGTTGTACCTGGTACTCGACCTGCACGCTGCGCCGGGAGGCCAGGGGAATGACCTGAACATTGCCGACAGGGATCCTTCCAAACCTTCATTATGGGAAAGCACGGAAAACCAGCAAAAAACCATTGCACTCTGGCAGCAGATCGCACAACGGTATGCAAAGGAACCATGGATAGGCGGGTACGATTTGCTCAACGAGCCTAACTGGAGCTTTTCGTCAAACCCCGATGATCGCAATGGCGTGCGGGAACAGCATAATGGGCCTTTACAAAAAATATACGAGGAAATCATTGCGGCCATCCGGAAAGTAGACCCCCATCACCTGGTGATCATTGAAGGAAACGGTTGGGGCAACAATTATGCAGCATTATTACCCATCCGGGACAATAACCTCTGCCTAAGCTTTCACAAATACTGGAATTACAATGACGAGCGCTCTGTTAAGCAGATACTGGAACTTCGCCAGCAATACAATACCCCTGTCTGGCTTGGAGAAACAGGTGAAAATTCGAATGTCTGGTTCCGCGAGGCTGTTTCCTTACTGGAACAAAACAATATAGGCTGGAGCTGGTGGCCATTGAAAAAGATAGGCGTCAACAATCCATTGGAAGTAAAAGCTCCTGTTGGATACGACAAGCTTTTACATTACTGGAATGGAACGGGCCCCAAGCCCGACCCAAAAGAGGCTAAAGGCGTTTTATTCCAACTGGCAGAAAATAGTAAACTGGAAAACTGTACCATACACAGGGATGTATTGGATGCGCTTTTCCGCCAGGTACACTCTGCAGAGGCCATCCCATTCACAAACAAGAGAAGAAGCAATGGATCTGACATGATCATTGATGCCTCCGACTATGACCTGGGGCGTAGCGGCAGCGCTTATTTCGACAATGACTCCGCAGATTACCATATTTCAGCGGGGGGCTCATGGGTAGCGTGGAACCAGGGGCGCGTTTACCGGAACGACGGGGTAGATATTGCTCTAAATGACGACCCTTTATCGAACGGGTATAAAATAACCAAAATGGAAGAAGGTGAATGGCTGAATTATACCTTTTTTGTTCCCGCGGCTGCAACCTATCGTATTCTTTTACGGATAACCACTAACCTGCCCAACCGGAAGCTGGCCATAAGTGTAAATGGCAGCTCAGTTGAAACCATCAGTTTCAATCCCACTGATAAAGAAAATAGAAAATGGCAGACCCTGGAGATCCCACAAAAACTCTTGCCAAAGGGTAAAAATTCCATCCGTGTATATGCAGAAAGCAATGAGGTTGAGTTTGGATTTATTCAGTTGAAAAGATAAAATAACCAGCCCCATGTTTACTAAAGATACGTTTAGTTTCAGTCAGCAGAAAACAGACACTATTGCATATTCACACCTTCCATGCCTGATCCCTGGTTCTTGGTATTCTGACGCTTGAAAAGAGAGAGGTCCATCTTGCCAAAACGGTAAGTGAAATTCAGCCTTACCAGTTGCGGATTGTTCAGGCGGTAATAATCTTGTGTAAAGTAAAGGCTTTCAGAATGCTGGTCCGACTTGCGCGTGCGGAAGATATCATTGACCGATAAAGTAACCGTAGCGGCATTGTTCTTGAGGAAACTTTTCTTCACTGCAAGGTCCATACCCCAGAAGGGTCTTACATAACCCTGCGAGGCAGATTGTGCCTGTTGCATGGGCGGACCAAAACCTCCGGTGTTGTTGTTCACCGGTAAATTGGTCTTTGACTGGTAATCGGCTGTAAGCTGTATGCTTATATTCGACGGCAGTTTGAAGGTACTGTTCAGCTTGCCAAACCAGCTCCACAAAGCATCCTGGCTGTTGCCGGTAACATTGGCGGTATTGATCTTTGAATTGTACACATTCACATTGGAGGTCAGATCCCAAAACCTGGTCAGGCTGTTCACAGAAGTAAGCTCCGCTCCCGCAGCATAAGCCGAATTGGCATTGATGAAAGTATTGATCAGGTCCTGACGGCCGGTAACAGGATTCAGAGATTTATCCAGGTAGCGTGTGATCAGGTGATCGGTGTATTTGTAATACACAGAGAACAGGATACTGTTGTTGCCCTTAAAAGTTTTGCCGTAAGACATTTCACTGGAATAAGTGAATTCCGGTTTAAGCGAGGGGTTCCCCCTGGTAATGTTCAGGCTGTCTGTATAATCTACATAAGGTATGAGCTGGAAAAAATTGGGCCGGTTAATACGCCGGGTAATGCTTAGCTGCAACTCCTGCTGTTTCTTCAGTTTCTGGCTTAAAAACATGGAAGGAAACAAGCTGATGGGGTATTTGTTGCTGAACTGTTCCCCGGTATTGGTGATCTCGCCGGTATAATCGGAGCGCTCTGCCCGCAGGCCCAGCTGGTAGCCGAAGTCCTTGATCTTGCTGGTTACAGAAACATAAGCCGCATAAACGTTGTTATCATTTTTGTAATTATTGGTAGCAGCCCCTAACTTGACCATGTCTGGTGAGCTCGGTCTTTGCAAAAAAGTTTCATTGTTATTCACCAGGTGATTCAATTGCGCCCGAAGGCCGGTTTCCAGTTTTGTTTTATCGTTGAAGGGCTTTACATAATCGGTCTGTATGGTCATAAACTGGTTGGTTCCATTACTGATCACCTGTTGCAACTGGGTAGCAGACATCTTGTTTCCCTGGTAATACTGGGTAGTGTACAAAGAGCTGCCCTCGTTCCTTCCCGAAAAATAATTCAGGTCGGCCGTAAGCTCTTCGCCCGCTTTAGGAAAATTATGCTTGATACCAAACTGCAGGCCGCTGGCATTGAACTCTCTCTCGCCTTTCGTGCTCCGTTGGCTGAGCCCGGTGAGCTTGCCGCCGTTTAATAAAGTATCGGTTTGTATATCGATGGTTTCTCCCGGCTTGAATTTGCCATATACTTTGATGCCTGCCAGTGACAGGGTGGTGCGGTTGGTAACAAAATAATCCACGCCCAGCCGGCCAAACAGAAAACCGCCACTCGTTTTGTTATTGTTTTGCTGCAGTACATGCGTGAGGGTATCACCGTAATTGAGGCGGTTGGTGGTACCACTGGTACGGTTGCGCATCTGGTTGGTCATGGTAGCCAGCGAGATATTGAATTTGTTCTGCCGGAGACTGAGGTTACCACCTCCATTGAATCCACCGTGACTGTCAACTCCTGCCATGAGGTTACCATTATAACCGGTTCGTTTGTTTTTCTTGAGCACGATGTTAAGAATACCGGCATTACCTCCCGAGGCATCATATTTAGCAGAAGGATTAGTAATCACTTCTACACTTTCAATGGCGTCGGCAGGTATCTGATCAAGCGAAAGTGTAGTGGGTCTTCCATCAACATAGATTTGAGGCGCAGCATTGCGCAGTTTTACATTGCCGTCAATATCTACCTGCAATGAGGGTACGTTGCGCATCACATCTACCGCCGTTCCGCCACTGCTTACCATATTCTTTTCTACATTGAACACCTTTTTGTCGATGTCCATCTTCAACAAAGGCTTGGCAGAAGTAGTTACGGTTACCGTTTGCAATTGCGTTACATCTGCGGTGAGTTTGATATTACCCAGGTCTTTATCAAATGCATTGAGCACAGCATTCAATCCTCCCATAGGGTTGCCGCCGGATTGACCTTGTCCCCCTGCCATACCACCGCCACCAGCAGGCATCTTCATCTGAAAGCTAATGGCTTGTTTATGCTGTTTGTAGCCTGTGGCAGCTATTTTCAATTGTAAGGGCATAAAAACAGACAGTTCCTCGAAATTGAACTCACCGTTGGCCTTGGTAATGAAAGCCTTTACCGGCACGTCCTTTCTTTTTTTAGAAACAGTGTCGAACACATTCTTCGTAATTACTACCGACACATCACTGATGCCTTTGCCGGTACTGTCAACGACTTTACCGTATACATGCCCCATATTCATATTACCATTCATAGGTCCTTTCATCTGGGCGCTGGCCATAAATACTGTGCATAAGGCCAATAAAGATGAGTACAGGTACTTTTTCATATTATTATCATTTGCTTGCATCGCAAAAGTACTTTGCAGTAGGGGACGAGGCCGGGTAAATGAGATGAGTGGTTAAAATATTGCGACGAAACGGCCCAATACCATGCCAATGGACATTCAAAGGGTTTTACCGGTCAGCGTCGCCAGTGCTTCGCGGTAGGCATCGCCAACAGGCAGTTCGCGGGTTCCGATGAATACAGCATGCTTACGCACGGCAGTGATATAGCGGATAGAGACCAGGTAGGATTTATGGATGCGAAGAAACGCCGGAGCGGGCAATTGTTCCTCAACAGACTTCATACTTACCCTTGCTATCAGGGGTTTGGCAGTGCTTTGCAAGTGGATGGCCACATAGTCTTTCAGCCCTTCTACCCATATCACATCTGCATACGCTACTTTAACCAGGCTGTAATCGGCTTTGATGAAGAAAAAATCCGGCATTGCTACCTGTTGTGTTGGCCCGGCATGTTTTAATTGATGCCACTCCTGTGCTTTATTACAGGCCTTGATAAAACGGTCGAGCGAAACGGGTTTGACAAGGTAGTCAATCACATCCAGGTTAAATCCTTCCAACGCATATTTTTCATACGCGGTGATGAGGATGAACATGGGTTTCCTGATAAGGCTCTGAATAAGCTGCAGGCCGGTAAGGCCGGGCATCTGGATGTCTACAAACACCAGGTCGATTTCCTGTGTCTGCAGGATGCTCAGGGCTTTGATGGGGTCATCGCAGCTGGCCACCAACTGCAGGTAGGGCACTTTGCTGATATTGTCTGTGAGCAGTTCCAGCGCCAGCGGTTCATCGTCTATGGCCAGGCATCGTAACATCAGGTAAGTTGAATTTGCAGTGTAGTGATAAATAGTTGGTCCTTATCGTAAATATCTAATCCGTACGCTTCGTTGTACAGCAGTCGAAGCCTTCTCTTCACATTGGCCAGGCCAATACCAGAAGTCTTGTCTTTTTCTTCCAGGGTACTCCCATTGTACCGGTTCTCTACGGAAAAATGCAGCAGGTTCTTTTCTGCCCGCAGGTTGATATTGATCATTGGGTCCTTGATCAGCGTAGTGCCATGCTTGAAAGCATTTTCCACAAAAGGTATCAACAGCATGGGCTCTATCTGGTAATGGTCATTATCGGTCTGGAAGTCTGTCCGAATCCTCACTTTGTTGCCGAAGCGTTGCTGCTGTAGGTCGATATAGCTCTGGAGGTATTCCATTTCTTTGTCGAGCGATACTTTCTCTTCATCCGCCTCATAAAGCATATAGCGCATGAGCGCAGAGAGCTTGATGAGTGAAGGTTCCAGCAGGTCTGATTTCTTTCGGGCCAGCGCCACCATATTGTTCAGCACGTTGAACATAAAATGCGGGCTTACCTGTGAACGCAGCAAGGCCAGCTCGGTTTTTAGGTTCTCATTTTCTTTTTCCGACAGGCGCCGGTCGTCCCGGATCTTATCGTATACCAGCCTGTAGGTAGTGCTGCCGGAAAAAAAGAGCAGGTAAATGAAAAAATTTACCAGCAGGTGTGGACCCAACATAGGCAATTTGCTCATTACCAGTAATCGGAACAGCACAACACTGGCCAATAAGAGAAAGGATAATAATGACACCTGGATCAATGCAAACCACCAATAATGTTTCCGGTAAATGAACCGGGGCACCAGCCAGTAAGCATTGAAATAAAAGAACAAAATCCAGATGCCGTTCATGATAATTGAGAAAAGAAAAAAAGTCCTTACCACATATTCAGGCTTTTTGATGTCGTCGCTCTTATAAAATGAACGCAAGAGGTAAGGCAAAGAAAAAAGAAAGAGCCACACTACGGCGTGCAGGGAGAACTCCACCCATTTTTGCTGATACCATGGCTTTTTCATGGAGGCAAAGTAGTCATTTATTCTGCAACAAGGCAGCGGGCCAGCTAGCCGCGCGACGAACCGGCCATTTTCTGCTACCAACGGTAACAGTACTTATTATTTGTACAACGCAATTTGAAACAGGCTAACAGTAGCATTGGTATAATGAGCCGGAAGTCCGACCGCATCTTTCAACTCAGAAAGCCCCAGGAATTCAAATCCGCATTTTTGATAATAATCAATAAGGCCGGTATTTATTCATTAGCAATAGTACAACCATACGCTTCAAAAAAAATCATTGAAATTTATTATCACCGCAATACCCAGAAAATGAAAGAGATCGACGCCTGGCTGGAGCCCTTCCGTCAATTATGGGAAGGGCACTTTGACCAATTAGATACCCTGTTAGATAAACTTAAAAAACAATAACGATGATCAACACACATGAAACCAAGCATTGGCATACCTGTTTTCAGCCTGCCGGTGACGGCAAACTGGCAACAATGGAAGTAAGCTTCAACAGTGCTGCCGACCTGGAAAAGATCGTAGAGATGGGCTTCGATGAGCTCCTTGCCACAAACTGAATATATTTTTAACTGCCCCGGGCCCAGGCAAACACCTAATTTTAAAAGCATAAAAAAACAACACTATGCTATCTAACAGAAGAAATTGGCTGAAGCAAATGGGCCTGGGTGCTTTGGGTGTAAGCGCCGATCATATCTTATTGGGCGCTGGCTCTACCGAAATACTCGACCTCACGTCCAGGGTAGCCGCAATGAACAAAGGCAGCTTTTATTTAGTTTGCCGATACTCTTGCAATTTTAGCCCAATCTATTTTCATGCTTGAGTCCTTTAAGAGTGACTTACCACAAAGCGAAAAAGGGAACAGCCCATAAATTTTTACCAAAAGGTACAGCATCCTTTCCTGAATACAATACTACACCACCGGCAAAATCATCACCGGTCAATTCTGCAAAGGCCTTGATACCTTTGAAGTCGTGAATCGTTACAGATTCCGATTTCTTTACCTCGATAGCGAATACCGAACCGTCAGGCTTTTCCAAAACGAAATCCACCTCTTTACCATCACTTGTTCTGAAATGATAAAGCTCCGCATTGATGGCGGTATTGCTTAACTGCTTCACTAACTCCGTCGCTACGAAGTTTTCAATCAGGTGGCCGAATAACTCGGGTTTGGTTTTCGCAATATCTTCTATATTATAATCGAGCAGGTGACATATCATCGACGTATCGAGCAAGTAACCCTTTGGCGTTTTTACCAGACGCTTGCCAATATTCCTAAACCATGGCCTTACGTCGAATGTCAAAAACATCATCTTTAAAATGTTGCGATAGAACTTGGCCGTGACATGATTGAGATCAATATCTCTTGCAATATCCGAGTCATTCATAAGGCATCCCGTGCGCGCTGCAAGAATACTTAGTAAATGCGGCAGTATTGACGCTTTTTCCAGTTCTGCAATTTGCTTAACATCCCTCTGCAGTATTGTCGAAATATACCCGTCAAACCATACTCGACGTTTATCATCGTCAAGCAGTGAAATTTCGGGGAATGTCGCACGTTTTATGGCATCAATTAAGGTCATGCCTCGATCATCAATACCTTTGAAATCCAGTTTCATAATGCGCTCAAGACCTCCCGGGGTATGATGTGTCGCCTCGGCAGCAGTAAAGGGGTAGAGCGTCATGATTGCTGCACGGCCCACCAGTGCATCCGCCAGTTTCGGTAATGCGAGGATATTCGCCGAACCCGTCAACAGGTACTTGCCGTTGGCATTCTCCTTGTCCGAATGCCGCATTTCATCAACCACGACTTTAAGAGCCCTGAAAAGTTCGGGAACAAGCTGAACCTCGTCAATAATCATAGGCAGATCGTAGCCCGTCAAAAACGCTTCTGGAGCCACAGAAGCCGCCGCCATGATAGTTGGGCGGTCAAATGTCAAATATTCCGCCGCAAGATCGTTTTTACCGATCTGCGGGGCTATGCTTTTTGCCAATGTGCTTTTGCCTGTCTGCCTGGCTCCATTCAAGTAGACCATCGGACTGGCTTTAAGGGCTTCTTTTAGCCGCCCGGTAATATGTCGATTTAAATAATTCATGCTCATTTACTTGCAAATTTAAAGACAATCTTTCAAATATTGAAAGTCAAGATTTAAATTTGCAAAAAAAATTGTGAGCTGACAGAAAAGAAAGAAAAATGAAAGATTTCATACACCGCCAATAGCATATAATGGGGGATTGCGGATAACATGCCTGTGAGCCAGATTCCAAATGCTATTTCAAAAACAACCATTTACTCCGCCACAACCAAAGACGCCTGGGTAACATTAAAGTATTAAGCCCCCGTTTAATGACCATAGCTGATTACCCTTGCTATTTTCCATTGACCATCTTTTTGCTGCCAGACCATGACAAATTTGAAAGTGCTGATCTCTTCCTT
>JBHAFM010000032.1:0-10552 GCA_041856175.1 Sediminibacterium sp. | reverse complement strand
TGTTTGAGCAAAGGATTGGGTACACCGGCAGGCAGTGTACTGGTTGGCCCAAAGTATCTGATAAAGCAGGCGAGGCGTTACCGAAAAATTTTTGGCGGCGGTATGCGTCAGGCAGGTTTTATGGCAGCGGCCGGGATTTATGCGCTTGAACATCACGTTGCACGACTTGCTGAAGATCACCGGCACGCTAAAATGATTGCGGACGCACTGCAGTTAAAAGATTTTGTTGGTGAGATTTTACCAGTTGAGACCAATATCGTTATTTTTGAGGTGAAGGGGCGTTACACTGCATCTGGTTTGTCGGCAATACTGAAACAGCAATCCAATATCCTCGCAATTGCCATATCCCCGAAACAGATCAGGTTTGTAGTTCATTTAGATATTACGCCTCAAATGGTTGCACAGGCCATCGAGGTGATTAATAGGCTGTAACACATCCGGTTTATCGACAGAATGGACAATTATTGTATAATGTAATCAAGAATGTAGCTAAAGCATGTTACCTAGAATCAACCCAACGAATACCCAGGCCTGGTTTTTATTAAAGAAGCACCACGAAGAAGAAATGAGCCGTAGGCATATGCGTGATCTTTTTGCCGCAGATCCCGAACGGTTCCAGAAGTTTTCCCTGACTTTTGAAGATACCCTTTTTGATTTTTCCAAGAACATTGTTAACCAGAAGACCATGCAGTTGCTGCTGCAGCTGGCGGAGGACTGTAAACTGCATGATGCCATTCATGACATGTTTGCCGGACTTAAGATCAATGAAACAGAGCACCGGTCTGTATTGCATACTGCATTGCGCAATTTTTCAGATACCCCCATCCTGGTAGATGGCAAGGATATCATGCCGCATGTGCGTAAGGTGCTCAACCACATGAAGGATTTCTGCGAGGAAGTACACAGTGGCAAATGGAAAGGTTATACCGGTAAGAAGATCAGGTATATTGTCAACATAGGTATCGGGGGAAGTGATCTTGGCCCCGTGATGGTAACTGAAGCATTACGTCCCTACTGGAAAAAAGGTATGGAAACTTTTTTCGTGAGTAATGTGGATGGCACGCATATAGCAGAAACGCTCAAAAAAGTAAAACCGGAAGAGACCCTGTTCTTAGTGGCTTCCAAAACATTCACCACCCAGGAAACTATGACCAATGCACATACAGCAAGGGCCTGGTTCCTGGAACATGCTGTTGATGAGGCACATGTAGCCAAGCATTTTGTGGCCCTCAGTACCAATGAAAAGGAAGTAACAGCCTTTGGTATTGACAAGACCAATATGTTCGAATTCTGGGATTGGGTAGGCGGACGTTATTCTTTATGGAGCGCTATTGGGTTATCCATTGCATTAACCATCGGGTTCGAAAACTTTGAGCTGTTGTTAAAAGGGGCTTCTGCAGTTGATGAACACTTCCGCAAAGAAAAATTTGACAAGAATATCCCTGTACTGATGGCCCTGCTCGGCATCTGGTACACCAACTTCTTCGGTGCGCAGAGCGAAGCCATCCTCCCCTACGACCAATACCTTCACCGCTTTGCGGCTTACCTGCAGCAGGGTAATATGGAAAGTAATGGTAAGAGTATCGACCGCAGCGGTAATCCTGTTAATTATGCCACAGGGCCAGTTATCTGGGGCGAACCGGGCACTAACGGACAACATGCTTTTTATCAATTGATACACCAGGGCACTTTAATGATACCCTGCGATTTTATTGCGCCGGCTATCAGTCACAATGCCATTGGCGACCATCATGTGAAACTGTTATCCAACTTCTTTGCTCAAACAGAAGCATTGATGAATGGGAAAAGCGAGAATGAAGTGAAAGTGGAGTTCATGAAGGCTGACAAAAACAAAGATGATATAAAGAAACTGGCGCCATTTAAAATATTTGAAGGTAATAAGCCCACCAACTCCTTTCTGCTGAAAGAAGTAACACCTTATTCATTAGGCAGCCTGATTGCGTTTTATGAGCACAAAATATTTGTGCAGGGTGTGATCTGGAATATTTTCAGTTTTGACCAGTGGGGCGTAGAGCTGGGCAAGCAATTAGCCAATAAGATATTGCCCGAATTGACGGACGATGCAGCCGTTACCTCACACGACGGATCTACGAACGGACTGATCAACGCATTCAAACAGCTCAGAAAAGTATAAGATGCAGGATATCCTCATCAGGCATATTGAACCGAAGGATAATGCAGACCTGGCTGCCATCATCAGGCGGGCGCTGGAAGAATTTGGCGCCAACAAGCCAGGAACTGTTTATGACGATGTTACAACCGATCACCTGTTTGAACTCTTTCATTCTGCACCACTTAGCGAATACTTTGTAGCAGAAAAAGACGGACAATTACTTGGCGGAGGCGGAATCTTTCCCACAGAAGCCTTACCGGCAGGAACCTGTGAGCTGGTAAAAATGTATCTCTCTCCCGATGCCCGGGGTATGGGGCTGGGCAGGCTTATGATTGACCGCTGCCTGGCCGCTGCCAAAGCAAAAGGCTTTACGCAGGTTTACCTGGAAACCATGCCTGAATTAAAACAGGCAGTAAAAGTGTATGAAAAATTCGGGTTTGAATACCTGGCTGCGCCTCTTGGCAAGAGCGGACATACTGGCTGTGGAATATGGATGTTGAAACAGCAAGGATAGTACCTTACCATTTATCTACTTCTTCAGAAGCATTGTTGGAAGCAGCAACTGCATCAACAATTGGTGTGGCAGCTGTAGGTGCTGGTATTTCTGGTATAACAGCAGCAGGTGCGGCGGTTTCAGCAACTTCTTCTACACCCTCTCCTACCCCTTCTGCATCATTGTATTCATGGTTGAATGCGTCAAAATCAAAATCAGGCATGAGTTCTGTCTTCACATAATCAACAGCTTCATTCAGCGCCTTGATAAATTTATTGAAGTCTTCTTTGTAGAGGAAAATCTTGTGCCTGTCGTATCCATTGTTGTCAAAGCGCTTACGGCTTTCGGTAATGGTAAGAAAGTAATCGTTACCGCGTGTTGCCCTTACATCGAAAAAATAAGTCCGCCTTTTGCCTGCCCTGATACGCGTGCTGTAAACACTTTCCATTTTCTTTTCGTTATTCTCGTACGACACAGTTTTAAGATTTTTGGTTTGGTTAAAACTTTTATGAGTGGCACAAATATAGGATTGTTATTGAATTACCAAAATTTTCATAAAACTTAGGAAAACCGGGAAGTTAGGCATAGACTATCGCCCCTCTGCGCTTTCCGTCAGCTGCAGCCGGTACAGTTCTGCATAGTATCCGTTATTTACAAGCAACTCCTCATGGGTTCCTTCCTCTGCCAGTGCGCCGTTTTCCAGGACAATGATCTTGTCAAAATGGAAAGAGGAGAATATGCGGTGGGTAATGATAATAGCGGTTTTTTCGTGCAGGTAACGATACAGGTTGCCGATGATCTCATGCTCTGTTTTGGCATCCACAGCACTGAGGCAGTCATCAAACACCACGATTTCAGGATCCTTGATCAACGCCCGGGCAATGGCAATACGCTGCTTCTGACCGCCACTCAATGTAACACCCCGCTCTCCTATCATGGTGTCGTATCCTTTGGCAAAGCCCGATATTTCGCGGTGTACACTGGAAAACCCCGCCGCCTGTTCAACAGTTTCCTGCCCGGCGGCTGCCGGCAATCCAAAACTAATATTATCACTTACAGTATCGCTGAACAGGAATATATCCTGTTGTACATAACTGATCTGCTCTCGCAGCGATCTTAATTCAATCTCCCTGAGGTCTTTATCGCCGATACGGATATCACCTAAACTTGGGTCATAGAAACGAAGCAGTAATTGCGCAAGGGTCGATTTTCCACTGCCTGTTCTGCCCAGTAACAGCACTTTATCTCCTTTTTTAATACGCAGGTTGAATTGTTTCAAAGCAGTGATGCCCGTATGCGGATATGTAAAAGTTACATTATTAAAAATGATATCGCCGGATACTTTTACAGGTGAGGCCTTTGGCATATCAACAATAACGGGTTTTGTCAGGAGAAATTCGTTCAATCTTTTTTGTGAAGCTGCTGCCCGCTGTATCATGCTGGCTGTCCAGCCAATGGCGCTTACCGGGAAAGTGAGCATATTGATATAAATGACAAACTCTACGATCATCCCCACTTTACTGCTATCTTCCAATGCCTGTAAGCCACCAATGAAAATAGTCACCAAAGTGCTGATACCGATCATCAATGCCATGCTTGGAAAGTAGATCGCTTCTACTTTAGCCAGGCCGACAGCATTTTTTTTATACGCCTCGCTGTTGTGTTTAAAAAATCCCAGCATGGCTTTTTCCTGGACAAAAGATTTGATCACACGGATGCCGGAATAAGATTCCTGCGCATTGGTGGTTAAATCGGATAGCAGGGATTGTATCTTTTCACTTTTCTTATTAATGATACTGTTGACAAAATAAATGGTCAGCGCCAGCAATGGTAGCGGGGCTAATACGTAAATGGTCAGTTGCACATCTTTACGCAGCATATTGACCACACAGAAGCCGATCAGGGTTACAAGGTTGATGAGATACATCAAAGCAGGCCCGGTATACATTCTTACACGGCTGACATCTTCGGTCATGCGGTTCATCAGATCACCTGTGCTGTGTGTTTTGTAAAAATTGGTATCTAATTGCTGGTAGTGGCTGAAGATCTCATTCTTTTGGTCGTATTCAATGTGGCGACTCATGACAATAATGGTCTGCCGCATGAAAAACATCAGAATACCTCTGATCACTGCGAGCAACAGTATGGTAATACTGCAAACGGCGATCAGCCAGCTAAAGCTGAAATTGGCCGCCTGGGCCCAATCGATAAACCAATGTACCAATACATCGTGTGAAGGCTGGGAAACCATTGGTTTTGCACCGGGCAGCCGTTGCTGCACCAGGTTCACCACGAAACCGGTGACCTGCGGAGCCAGCACGGCGAAATAGTTGGAGAAAACAACGAATAATATCCCGATAAAGAACCTTACACGGTATTTCCAGAAATATTTATGTAAGGAAGAAAGCTGCTTCATTGAGGCAAAGGTAGTAAGGTGGCAGGAGAAAAGTTCCCGTATTTGATAAGCGGGATGCTCGTTGGAATGGAGAGCCGGTAATCATACATTGGGGAGATGGTACAAATTTTTAATAACGGAAACCGCCAATGGGAAAGGGTTTCAGCGGGTTGCAGCACTGCAGGTATGATTTTTTTTTTGCTGTTTGGATTCAAAACGTACTTTTGCCGCGGAGAGATGGCAGAGCGGTCGAATGCGGCGGTCTTGAAAACCGTTGACTGTAACAGGTCCGGGGGTTCGAATCCCTCTCTCTCCGCTGGCAATAAAAGGCGCTGATTTTCAGCGCTTTTTGCATTATAGTGAGAATGCGATATGAAACACGATCAATTATTCGGTCAAGAAAACATATCTATTAAAATTCCTGAAGAAAATTTCCCGTCATATTTTTTATCATAGCAATCTTCTCCTGTATTCATTAGGCGTTGCACCCAATAGCTTTTTTACATAACGGGTAAAAAATGAGCGGCTGCTGAATTCCATTTCATCGGCAATTTCAGATATGTTCAGATTTTTATTTTGTAGTAAAATGATGATGCGTTCTTTGGCGTGCCGTTGTATCCATTCCGAAGCAGTCAAGTATTAAATAATGCTCTCAAACCATATTCACCGATTGGTGTTGTTTGCGGTAACTATTGGGAGGCATGCTGGTTATTTTCCTGAAGATTTTCGAAAAGTGGTGTACGTTATCAAAACCCGTTTTTAATGCTATTTCACTATAAGGCATATTGGTAGTCGTAATGAGGTACTGTGCCCTTTCGATTCTTTTTTCATGGATGTAATGAAGTGGCCGCACTCCTGTATATTTCAAAAACTCGCGTGAAAAATAATCCGGGTGCTGGTTGGCTCTTTTGGCAAGATGCGATATAGTTAAAGACTGTTTCAAATGCATTTGAATATAACTCATGGCATCCAACACCTTCGATGGTATGTGCTGTGACGATGATGATGATGGGGTTGTTGGTAAAAACCTGGAAAGTAATTGCAAAATGATGCCCTGTGTTTCCATGTAGAAGGCATTGCTTTGACGGTTATTCAGGTCCTGGTATTCTTTGTAATAAACATCTTTTTCATATACTTTAGGATTGTCTGAACGGTTAATGCCCCGGCCGGGATTTATTTGCAGGATTCTTTTGAAATTCGCCAAGTCGAGTTCCGAAGCTTTCAATTTGATCAGCGTCCTGCTATTTTGAAAAAGCGAAATGCCATCAGGAGATTCTTCAAAAAACTGGATGAAATACTGGCTCAGGTAAGAATGGCATTCCATGTTGCACAGGGTAAAGCTGGGAATAAGGTAAATATAGGCGGGTTCTAATTGCAGTTTCTGTTCCCTGTCTGATATAAAGCCTTCCCCTTCATCAATATAATACAGCCGGTAATATGGGCTTATTACATGCTTATAGTCCCATTTCTGATTCAAATGAACATGGTCTACATTCAGTAAGGAAAATGAATGTCTTAATGATTTTCTGTTCATATAAAACAAGCAGGGTTTAAAAATACGATAATTGGTCGGATTTGTATAAAACAAAGTCTTATTTATAAAGACGCGCATATGCAGCAACAGGTAATTTTGTTGACAGGCTACCAATGTGTTCGGCTATATTAGCGACACTACCGGAAATATGCAATACGGTTATGTGGTGCCCTGCTTTTGCTTTGTTGTTGTTGCTGTATTTGGTCTAAGAGGATATCATGTTTACGCAGAAAATTTATCACGAAAACCGTTTCAGTAGGCTGACTATTGTGGGAAAATAAAAAATAAATGAGAACATTAATTTGTACAGAGCCAGGGCGTTTTGAATATGCAGAAAGACAGAAGCCCGTATTAATGGATGGTCATGCCATTATCAAAATCAAACGCATAGGCATTTGTGGGACAGATCTTCATGCTTTTGAAGGCACCCAGCCTTTCTTTGAGTATCCCAGGATATTAGGGCATGAACTGGCGGGTGAATTGGTGGCCTTTGATAATACACTGGATTTTGAAGCAGGCGAAGCCGTTACATTTATTCCTTACTTTAATTGTGGGAAATGTATAGCATGTCGTTCCGGTAAGTCGAATTGTTGCGTAGATATAAAAGTATGTGGTGTGCACCAACATGGAGGAATGGTGGAATATTTATCAGTTCCTGCATATTCGCTTGTTCATGGCGAAGGACTCAGCTTTGATGAACTGGCCCTGGTTGAACCGTTGGCAATAGGTGCTCATGGAGTGCGCAGGGCGGATGTGCAGCCTGGCGAGTTTGTACTGGTGATGGGTGCCGGTCCTATAGGGTTAGGCATTATGGAATTTGCTCGCATTGCGGGCGGCCAGGTAATTGTCTTAGATGTCAATGAACACCGACTCGGGTTTTGCAGGGACAAATTACAGATTTGTTATACCATCAATGCTGCTACTGAAAACATTACAGCACGTCTTAATGATATTACAGGTGGCGATTTCCCCACTGTAGTGATCGATGCAACAGGTAACCGCAATGCAATTAATAATGGTTTTTTATATATGGCCCATGGCGCCCGGTATGTGCTGGTGGGCTTGCAAAAAGGAGAGTTATGCGTTAGCCACCCTGAATTTCATAAACGGGAAGCCACTTTGATGAGCAGCCGCAATGCCAACAGAACTGATTTTGAGTATGTGGTGGCTTGCATGAAGAAAGGATCGGTAAACCCTGCCAACTATATTACACACCGTGTTTTGTTCAATCAGGTGAAAGACGAATTTGCTAACTGGCTGAAGCCTGAATTCGGAGTTATCAAGGCCATGGTTGAAGTAGAATAATTAATTATTAGTGCACAGAAAATTTTATCAACTAAAACCGCTTTTATTAATTTGACTATGAAAAGGTATACACTGGCGCTTGATCTCAAAGATGACCCGGAGCTGATCGCAGAATATGAGCAATGGCATCGGCAAGAAAATGGCTGGCCCGAAATCAAAAAAAGCATCGAAGATGCGGATATCACCAATATGGAAATATACCGTACCGGCAACCGGCTGTTCATGATCATAGAAGCAGAAGACAATTTCTCTTTCGAACGAAAATCAAACATGGATGCCTCCAATCCTAAAGTGCAGGAGTGGGAGCGGTTAATGAGGAAGTTTCAGCAACCGCTTGCCTGGGCTAAGGAAGGCGAGAAGTGGATCATCATGAATAAAATCTTTCAGTTAAATCCCATCAAAAAATTATAATTATATGAATAGAAGAACCCTTGTTAAGCAAATTGGTCTGTCTGTTCCGGCTTACCTGCTTTCGAAACAATTAAACGCTGCTTCCTTTCTGGAAGTACCAGAGGGACAGTATGCCAGCGGACCTTTTAAAGCCACTTGGGAGTCGCTTCAGGCATATATAGTACCTGAGTGGTATCGTAATGCAAAATTTGGGATATGGGCGCATTGGGGGCCACAATGCCAGCCTGAAGCCGGCGACTGGTATGCAAGAAATATGTATGAGGAAGGATCAGGGCAATATAAGATCCATCTTGAAAAATATGGGCATCCCTCAAAGTTTGGATTTAAAGATGTGATAAATGAATGGAAAGCACAGAATTGGAATCCTGAAGAATTAGTGAGCTTATATAAACATGCGGGTGCACAATATTTTATGGCGATGGCCAATCATCATGACAATTTTGATTTGTACGATAGCAAATATCAGAAACATTGGAACGCTACGAGGATTGGTCCCAGGAAAGATTTGATTGGCGGTTGGGCAAAGGCAGCCAGAAACAATGGACTTCCTTTTGGCGTGAGTGTTCATGCTTCACACGCATGGCATTGGTACGAAGTGGCGCAACGTGCAGATACAACCGGTCAATATGCAGGCATCCCTTATGATGGGAAACTTACAAAAGCAGATGGCAAAGGAAAATGGTGGGACGGATTGGATCCCCAGGAATTATATGCACAAGATCATCCTTTGAGCCAGAACAGTTTAGATAATAATTTCAACGTAGGGCAATGGGATTGGGGTAACGGCGTATACCCGCCCAGCAAAGCATACATTGAAAAGTTTTATAACCGCACTATAGACCTCATCAACAAATACAATCCAGATGTAGTTTATTTTGACGATGATCAACTTCCATTCTGGCCTGTTAGTGATGCAGGTCTACGCATTGCTGCTCATTTATACAATAAAAGCATTAAAGAACATGGAGAGCTTCGTACAGTGCTCAACGGAAAAATGTTAAATGAGAACCAACGCAAGGCCATGGTTTGGGATATTGAAAGAGGACAGGCTAACGATATTCAACCGCTTCCCTGGCAAACCGATACCTGCATTGGCGGTTGGCATTATGCTCGTGGAATTTATGAAAACAACAGTTACAAAACACCGAAGACGGTTATTCAAACCCTGGTTGATATTGTAAGTAAGAATGGCAATTTGATGTTGAATATACCCGTTCGGGGTGATGGCAGCATCGATGAAAAAGAAAGAAAGATTGTTGAAGAAATAGGTGCGTGGATGAAAGTAAACAGCGAGAGTATCTATGATACAAGGCCATGGAAAATATTTGGTGAAGGGCCTGCACAAGATGCAGCAGCGCAACTTAGTGCACAAGGTTTTAATGAAGGAAAAGGAAAGCCGTTTACGCATGAAGATATTCGTTTTGCTGTGAAAGGCAATGTGCTATATGCTATTGCAATGGGTTGGCCTGAAGATCGTAAAATAAAGATTAAAAGCCTTTCAGAAGGTAGTGCACTTCGGCCTGAGACCATCAGCAAAGCAGAAATGCTGGGGGGCGGAGAGCTTCAGTTTAAAAGAAACGCAGAAGCATTGGAAGTTACCCTGCCCGAAAACAGGCCTGCACTTAGCTATGCAGTAGCATTAAAGATTCGTTGATGTAAAATACAATTATATCATGTGTGAGATCAATTTGCAAAAGGTTATTTTCGGCACCAGCAGCTTAGGCAATCTTTATGTGGCGCTTGATATGGCCGATAAATATGCTATCGTAAAGTGATGCGCATGGGTTATATCGTCAATTTCAGTTTCAAAATCTTTCAAGCCCTGCTAACATCCTGGAAGTTTATCATCCTGATGTTCATTTACAGTATGCAGAATAGCAGCAACAGCAGCCTGATAAATTTTAAATAAAGCATATATTAGCCATCATTTATTATTTATATGCTTACTTCCACACTTAAAAAAACTGCACTGGTCATCAGCCTGTCAATGATCAGTTTTCTGGCATCTGCCCAAATCGTAACCGAGCCTCAAAACACGCCTCCTGACTGGTCCAGGTCTTACCCACCCTTTCAAATAGCAGGCAACCTGTATTATGTGGGCACGTATGACCTGGCCTGCTACCTTATTGCTACGGCACAGGGAAATATCCTCATTAATACCGGGCTTGCTGCTTCGACATCCATGATCAAAACCAATATAGAAGCTTTGGGCTTCAGACTGGAAGATACGAGGATACTGCTAACAACACAGGCTCATTACGATCACATGGGGGCAATGGC
>JBHAFM010000031.1:0-5276 GCA_041856175.1 Sediminibacterium sp. | reverse complement strand
GGCAACACTCTGGTCACTGATCTTAAGCGAATCTGTTACACAACCCGAATAGCTGACCGCAAAATCAGCCACTGGCAGTTCATACACTTTTACCGGTATGGTATACACCTGGTCTGTGCTTCCGCAACCATCCGGTGCTGATGAAGTAGTATAGACTTTTATCGTATCCCTTAATGCGGCTGTATTGGCATTGGAAAAACGATAGGTCTGCCTGGTGCTGTAATAATAAAGTGTTTGTCCATTCACAGCGATGGAAGAATCATAGGCCGGGTTGGCAACGGGACCAACAGTAGCGTTCGGGGTCATATTAGGAGCGGCAGTAAAATCCCATTTAATACTGGAGGGCTGAAAATTGACAGGCACTGAAAACTGTACAGGTGTATTGACACAGGTAACAGCAGAATCAATGCTTTTATAAGGGTTTTTAAAAACAGCTGTCTGCGTAAAGTCCCTGATATTGGTACCCGCATTATAACCGTAGCTTTCAGCATATCCGAACCCATAAGCAATGGCACTGAACCCGGTATCAGCATACAGGGAATGAGGCCCTCTTACCACGGGCATGATGGCATAAGCATAACCGGTATCCTGCGGATGCTGTTGAAAACTGGAAGCCATCGAAACGCCATCTAACGTAAAACTTGGTACACCTCTCTTTTTAATGATGACATTGATATAACTCTGCAATATCAGGTATTTGTCTGCAGAATAAAGCGTGATCTTATTGATGGTTTGTTCTACGGGGCTCAGGTAGATCATTTCTGGGTCTCCACCCGGACTGGAACCAGGATTTCCCTCCTGCCCTTGTGTAGTGCAATACTGTGCAACCAATACAGGCTTATCCGCTTCAATCAGGTTGGGGGCGGGCGTGTTATTACTGGTCAGGTTGCTGTTCTTGAACTGGTAATAAAAGCCATTGGCCAATGAAGCAGCTGGCAAAACAGCTCCGTTCAGCTTTACAACTGTTGATGGATCGGTGACACAGATGCGGTAAAAGTTATTGGGTTGTGACCCCGTAGGAGCCGTCAGATAACGCTTACCCCAGGCTGCAGCCGGAAACGCCTGCGCAAAAAGATTATCGGAAGATCCATTGCCATTACCCCCGATGCTTATTTTGCCGGCGCCTGAAAAAACGGCAATTTTTTTGCACCCGCCAATGCCATTGGTCCCTACAGACCGGATGCGGGAACCTGTCAGATCGGTACCGTAAATACCGGAAGTGGTTCCCATTACATTATAGATCTGCCCCTGGTTAAGTGTGACGGTAAAGGGTACGCCAGGCGCTTTCCCGTTTTTGTTGGCAGCTGAAGGGATGATTTCAACCGTCGTGTTGTCTTCAGTGGCCACAACAAAGAAAAATGAATTGGAGAAAGTGGCGTTGGATGATTGCGTATAATTGATGGAATAGTAATCCTTGCCTAAGGTATTGGTAGGGAATAAAAGCGAAGCACCTGAAATGTTGGCATTATAAATATGGGCATAAGCTACAATTGCTTCATCGCTTGTGATATGGATGCCAGTATTGAAATAACCTGCATCTGAGATCCTGCTGTCCTGAAGACCCGATTTAGGAAGCGGGTTGGATACTGTTACCTGGTTCTGGGTTACAGTATATTGCTGCGTATATCCAAGTGCGGGGATCGTAACGGTTACTTTTGCATTCTTATCAGAAGTGAAATAGAGGATCATTTCCTGGGTTCCCCCGGTGGTTAACGGAATACCGCTCGAACTACTCACCATACTTACATGGTACCCATAGCCCACCCAGAAGTCTTTTCCTTTATTGGAAAAGTCCTGCGCGTAAGAAATCATGTTGCCTGCAAGCAATAGCAATGCAAAGAAAAGCCTTGTTTTCTTCATCTTGGGCTCAGTGGTTCAGTCTAGAGAAATATAGTCTTCAGCAACAGGATAACGGAAAGGAACTTAAAATTAAGGGAAACTTAAGCCAAACGACCATATACCAGTAAATTTTTTAATAAGCAAGAACAGGGCCGTACAGCAGGCCGGCTGCACCGGGCCCACAGCAAAGCAACAGGTCTAACACTGAGAGGTTTTCCTGGAAACCAATACGGTCTGAAAATACCTGGGGGTAATTGATAACAGTTTTACGGCCTGGAAGCGACTGGAAGTTTTTGGGCACAAAGTACCCCCGCAGGTCAAGGGCTTCCGGGTAAAAAGGCAGGTATTGATCAGTAGTGGTTATAGTTGTTGGGAGCTTCAATTGCCTGCTCAGCCAGTGCAGTATTTCCATGTTCATGTCTGCCAGGAAAACGAATTTCTTCTCATAGAGGATTGCCAGCCAATCGCGGTAGTATTCAAAAAAGGGGGATAAGTTATAGCAGGATTCAATGGTCCTGAAATGCTGCTTCTGCCAGGGCTCAGTATGGCTGATCCTGACATCTTTGACAGGCTGTCTTTGAGACCTTCCTTTGACCAATGGAACAGATAAATGGATCAGCCCGTTACTGCCTGCTACCACGCACCTGTTGCGAAAACTCAGTTTTTGATAGTTTTCACATACATCAATTTTAGTATTTGAAAACTGAGACAAAGTGTTTATATAATAAATACACCCAAAGTATTGACTTTCAATGATTAATTGATCATTATTAATACTCTTTCCAAGCATGCCAGTGGTTATGTTATTAATAGCCAAAATAAAGGTTTATATAGTATATTAAAATAGTAAGTAAACTATTGTAAAATATTGATAAATAACATTTTATAATAAAATATAAAAAACTAAATTGTTTGGTTTTACAAATACAAGCAATTTAAGCCATGATTTCCAAAATATTTAGTACAAAATTACATAAAAAACAGTCGGTTAATTTCATGTCAACCCTTCCCTGCTCTATTTTATTGATGAGGTTCACAGTTTATGAAATGATGGAGATCGTCGCCCTACGACTGCGGGATAAACAACGGCGTAAAATCCAAATCGTTGGGCTAATTTGCGGACAAATCATCCCGCTTGAAAAAGACATTTATTTTGGTTTTCATGGTATTGCTTCTGGCAGCCTGTCAAAAGCCACAGGCATTTGATTACCATGATGTGAAAAATGTAAAATTGGAAACCCTGGGATTTGAGCAAACAGCCCTCTCCATGGATCTTGTTTATTACAATCCCAATGGCTTTGGTGTGGACCTGAAAAGGGTCGATTGTGATATCTATATCGATAACCACTACCTCGGTAAATTTCAGTTAGATACCCTCATGCATATCGACCGCAGGGCCGAGTTCACACTCCCCTCACGCATCATGGTTGATATGAAGGGGATTTTCAAAAATGCCATGAACCTCTTGTTCAGCAAAGAAGTCCTGGTGAATGTTAAAGGAAGCACCCGCGTTGGTAAAGCCGGCTTCTATACCACCATCCCCTTCAATTATGAAGCACGGCACAGGCTGGAGTTGTTTTAGTCTAAAAGCCCCCTTACGCCTCAGGATTCTTCCCTAACTTTGCACTCTCAAAATCTAAATCACTACATATATGAGTCTTGGTTATTTCTCTTATCCTATGCCTGTCAATGAGCCGGTATTGCAATATGCGCCGGGTAGTCCCGAAAAAGCAGCCCTTAAAAAAACACTGGCCGAACTGAAGAAAAAAGAGCTGGATATCCCTATGTATATCGGTGGCAAAGCCGTAAAGACCGGCAAGAAAGTGGCCATCCACCCGCCCCATGAGATCAAACATACCCTTGGCTACTTTCATGCAGGAGAAGAGAAACATGTAACCCAGGCCATTGATGCCGCTTTAAAGGCCAAAGACACCTGGGCCGCCATGAGCTGGGAAAACAGGGCGCATATCTTCTTAAAAGCTGCCGACCTGCTGGCTACCAAATACCGTTTTCACATGAATGGTACCACCATGCTGGGTCAGAGTAAAAATGCTTTCCAGGCAGAAATTGACAGCGCCTGTGAACTGATCGACTTCCTCCGTTTCAACGTACATTTCCTGAGTGAGATATACCAACAACAACCCATTTCTTCCCCTGGTGTACACAACCGCCTCGAATGGCGTCCGCTGGAAGGATTTGTACTGGCAATAACCCCGTTCAATTTTACCGCTATCGGCGGCAACCTGCCTACTTCTGCTGCCATGTGCGGCAATGTAGTGGTTTGGAAACCAGCCAATACACAGATCTACTCCGCGCAAATGTTCATGCGCATTTTGAAAGAAGCCGGGTTACCCGATGGTGTGATCAACCTGATCTATGTAGATGGCCCCACGTTAGGCAAGGTTTGCTTCGGGCATAAAGATTTTGCCGGCGTACACTTTACCGGCTCAACCGGTGTATTCAATAGCATGTGGAAAACTATTGGCGAAAATGTAGCCAGATACAAAAGTTATCCGCGTATCGTGGGCGAAACAGGAGGCAAAGATTTTGTCATCGCCCATAAAAGCGCTGACGTTGATGCGGTAGTCACAGCATTGGCCAGGGGAGCATTTGAATTCCAGGGCCAGAAATGTTCTGCCGCCTCGCGTGCTTACCTGCCCAGTAATATTGCCGAAGAAGTAAAGACAAAACTCGCAGCTGCACTCAAAAGCATGAAAATGGGCAGTGTGGAAGACTTTGGTAATTTCATCAATGCTGTTATTGATGAAAAGGCATTCAATAACATTACCAAGTACATCGACAATGCCAAAAAGGATAAAAAAGCAAGCATCTTAGTCGGCGGTACTTACAGTAAGAAGGAGGGATACTTTATTGAGCCTACCGTGATCGAAACCAAAGACCCTAAATATGCCTCGCTGTGTGAAGAGATCTTTGGCCCGGTATTAACCATCTACACCTATGATGCCGACAAGTTTGAAGAAGCGCTTCAACTCGTAGATACCACTTCACCTTATGCCCTGACAGGTTCCATCCTGTCGCAGGACAGGGCTGCCGTGGAATTAGCCACCGATAAACTCCGCAATGCCGCCGGTAATTTCTACATCAACGATAAGCCCACCGGGGCTGTAGTAGGCCAGCAGCCATTCGGCGGTGCCCGCGCTTCCGGTACCAACGATAAAGCTGGCAGTATGCTGAACCTTTACCGCTGGCTGAGTGCAAGAACGATTAAAGAAACCTATAATCCGCCGGTTGATTATAAGTATGCGTTTCTGAATGAAGCATAACAAACCTTTTACCCTATATTTGCCCCTCAAAATTCCGTAAAGTGGCTACTAAATTCTCCAAAGAAACCTATCTCTACTGGTACGAGCTGATGCAACTCATCCGCCAGTTTGAATTGAAAGCAGAAGAAATGTATAAAATGGCCGGTAAGATCC